>DATMJT010000240.1:0-7469 GCA_035553735.1 Pilimelia sp. | reverse complement strand
CCCCGGCCCCGACTGACCCGCGAGCCCGGCTGCCCCGGCTCGTGGGCGCCCGTGCGGCCGCGCCGGCTTGCCACCGGTTCCGCCCCGGCCTAGCGTTTTCCTGTGGCCGGACCGAGCGACGCCTCCGCGCACGGGTCGCTGCCGCCGCCGAGGCGGTTGCCCCGGTGGGCCATGCTGGGTCCCGGCCGGTACGCGAGGGGGTGCGGATGTCCGAGGGGTTGACCCGGCGCTCGGCGCTCGCCTGGGGCGCCGCCACCGCCGTCGGCGCGGTCACCGGCGCCGCCGCCCCGGCGACCCCGGCGGCGGCCTACCGCCCGGATGGGGCGCTGTCGGCGGCCGGCGGCGTTCCCGACCCGGGCGATCAACGATCCGAGCCCCGGCCGACCAGCCGGCCGCCCGCCGAGCCGCCCGCCTGGCAGCAGCGCATCCGACGGGTGTACGAGGCGCAGCGGGCCCGCGCCGGCGGGCTGTGGCACGCCTACGTCGGGGCGTTCGTACCCGGAGGCGCCACCGAGCCGATCGTGGCCGACGACCCAAACTACGTGATCGAGCCGGCCAGCGTGCAGAAGCTTGCGGTGGCCGCCGCCGTCCTCGACAAGGTGGACCGTGGCGAGCTGGACCTGGCGCAGCGACTGGACGTGCCGGCCGACATCGTGCTCGGCGGCAGCGGGCTGTTCCACCTGCAGCCGGTGTGGGGCGACCAGGTGACCGTGGCCCACGTCCTGGCCGCGCTCGTGGTGCTCTCCGACAACACGGCGGTGCGGCTGTGCGGGCAGGTCGCCCCGCCGGCCGAGATCAACGCGATCCTGGCGGCCAAGGGCTTCCAGCACACCCGGGTGCTACCCGCGCCGGAGCACCCGACCCGGTTCTACCTCGGCGAGACCACGCCCCGGGAGACCACCGACCTGCTGGCCCGGCTGGCCAACCGGACGCTGCTGTCCCCGGCGTCGACCGATCTGCTGCTGACGCTGGCCCGGTCGCCGGCCGGCTACCACGACGGCGTCCGGCGGGTGATGTCCTCGGCGCAGCGGGCCCGCATCGCGGTCAAGCACGGCGCCGACGACCACCTGCGGCACGAGGTCGGTCTGATCTTCGACCCGGCGGGCGCGCCCGCCCTGGTGTTCGGCTTCTTCGCCGACGGGCTGGGCGACCGCGACAACTACGGGGCCACCCACCCGGCGGTTCAGGCCCACGCGGAGCTGGGGCGCGCCATGCTCGACGCGCTCGACGAGGCCGGCTGACCGGCCGCGCGCCGGCGCCGCTGACCGGCCGCGAACACCCCCGCCGACCGCCTGCGCCGCGGCTGTGGCGCCGCAGCTGCCGCGCCTCAGCTGCGGCGCAGGCGGATCCAGCGGTAGCCGTACCCGGCCACGGGCAGCTCGCTCAGGTCGCCCACCGCGGGGTACTCCCGGTCGGTGAGCACGTCGATCGGGTGGTCGGCCTCGGCCGCGAGCGGGCTCAGGTCGGCGGTGGCGTCCTCCGGGCCGAGGTTGTGCAGGAAGACCATCGTGCCGGTCGCCGCGTCCGCGCGGTGGGCAAGCACGGCGGGCGGATTCGGCAGGTCGATGTGCGCGCACCGGCCGCAGCCCACCTCCGGCGCCTCGCGCAGGGTCCGGATCATCCGCTCGAACCAGGCCAGCAGCGAGTTCGGGTCGCAGCGCTGGTTGGTGACGTTGACCCGCTCGTAGCCGTACTCCCCCTCGCTGATCACCGGGCGCACCAACCGGTCCGGCTTGGCCGTGGAGAAGCCCGCGTTGGGCAGCAGCGACCACTGCATCGGGGTACGGATCGCCTCCCGGCCGGGCAGCGACAGGTCGTCGCCCATCCCGATCTCCTCGCCGTAGCGCAACACCGGGGTGCCACGCAGGCTGAACTGCAGCGCGTACGCCAGCCGCAGCCGCCGCTGGTCACCGCCCAGCATCGGCGCCAGGCGGCGGCGAATGCCCCGGTCGTAGACGCGCATGTGCGGCTCGGGGCCGAACTCGGCGTACACGTCCTCCCGCTGCCCGGCGGTGAGCCGGGACAGGTCGATCTCGTCGTGGTTGCGCAGGAACGTGGCCCACTGGGCACCCGGCGGCAGCGCCGGGGTGTCCCGCAGCGCCTCCACGATCGGTTCGGGGTTGCCGCGGGCCAGCGCGAGCATCAGCCGCCCGTTGAGCATGAAGTCGAACAGCATGTGCAGCCGGTTGGCCGAGCCGCCCTCGTCGGCCATGTACTGGGCGAGCTGGTCGGGCTCCACGTTGGCCTCGGCCAGCAGGACCGCGTCGCCCCGCCGCCACTGCACGTGCTGGCGCAGCTCGGTGAGGAAGTGGAAGTCCTTCGGCGATTGCGGCTCGCCCGGCTTGGTGTGCTCGATGACGAACGGCGCCGCGTCGATGCGGAACCCGGCCACCCCGAGCTGCAGCCAGAACGCCATGATCTTCTTGATCTCGGCACGAACCTTCGGGTTCGCCGTGTTCAGGTCGGGCTGGAACGCGTAGAAGCGGTGGTAGTACCAGGCCCCCGCGGTCTCGTCGTAGGTCCACGTCTCGTCCTGCTCACCGGGGAAGACCATCCCCTGGTGGCGGTCCGTCGGCTCGGTGTCGGACCACACGTACCAGTCCCGGTACGGCGAGTCCGGCGAGGACCGGGCGGAGACGAACCAGGGGTGCTCGTCCGAGGTGTGGTTCACCACCAGATCGATGATCACCCGGATGCCCCGGTTGCCGGCCTGGTGCAGCAGCTCGGCGAAGTCGCCCAGCGTGCCCAGCCGGGGGTCCACCGCGTAGAAGTCCGTGACGTCGTAGCCGTCGTCGCGGCCCGGCGTGGGGTGGATCGGGTGCAGCCACAGGCAGGTGACCCCCAGCCGGGCCAGGTAGTCCAGCCGCCCGATCAGGCCCTGGAAGTCGCCCACCCCGTCGCCGTCGGAGTCGGCGAAGGTGTCCACGTCGAGGCAGTAGATGACCGCCTCCGGGTACCACCGATCACTCATGCCCGGCCTCCTTCTCCGGTGGGGCCGATCACGAAACCCGCACCGCGGGTTTCCGTGCGACCGGGCGGGGTAGCGGGGCTGTCATGCCGCCGCCCACGCCGCCCGCCGAGCAGCCCGGATCCGAGGGCGGCCTCACCGGCTGGGTGGCCGGGGTCATCGACCGGCTGGGTGAGGCGGGGGTGGCGCTGCTGGTGGCGCTGGAGACCGTCGTGCCCCCGATACCGAGCGAGCTGGTGCTCGCCATGGCCGGCTACCTGGCCGCGATGGGCCGGCTCAACGTGGTCCTGGTGGTGCTGGCCGCCACCGCCGGCGCGCTGGCCGGTGCGCTGTTCTTCCACTGGCTGGGCGCCCGGCTGGGCCGGGAGCGGCTGCGGCGCTGGCTGGACCGGATCCCGCTGGTGGACCCGGCGGACCTCGACAGGGCCGACCGCTGGTTCGACCGGTACGGCGGCCGTGCCGTCCTGTTCGGACGAATGATCCCCGTCGTGCGCAGCCTGGTGTCCCTACCGGCCGGGGCCTGCCGGATGCCGCTGCGGCGGTTCACCGTGCTCACCGCCGCCGGCAGCGGGGCGTGGAACTGCCTGCTCGTCGGCGGGGGCTACGCGCTGGGCACCCGCTGGCAGACGGTGGAGCGGTACGCGCACTGGTTCGACCTCGCCCTGCTGGCGCTGTTCGGCGGGCTGGCCGCCGCGTGGGTCGTCCGCAAGCTGCGCGGACGCCGTGCCGCCGGGCGCCCCACTGAGCCGGACACCCGCCGCGCGCCCCACTGAGCCGGACACCCGCCGCCGCGCCCGCCGCGCGGCGCGGGATCAGCCGCTCCCTCGATCCACATCGGTAGTTCTTCCATTGCGCCGGTGCGGGGCCGTGCCCCAGGCTGGAGCTACGGGAAGCGGATTCGCGCCCCGCCCCGGCGCGGCGGCGGACACACCTCGGCAGGGACATGATGGACACGGTCACGAATCGGCTGGTGGTCACGGTCGCGTCGGCGGGGGCGGACGCGGCGCGCGTGACCGTCTCGGGCAATCTGGACGTGCTCACCACGGCCGCTTTCCAGTCCCGGCTGGAGAGCGCCCTGCCACTGGACCGGCTCGGGCTACTGGAGCTGGACCTGGCGGAGGTCACCTTCTTCGACGTGGCAGGAGCGCGCCACGTCACCGAGCTGCACCGGGCGGCGGCGGCACGCCGCTGCCGCGTCGTGGTCGTCGATGCCAGCGACGTGGTGGAGCTGGTCCTCGTCGCCCTGGGCCACCGCGACCTGCTCGGCTACCTGCGGCCGGAGGCGGACGCTTCGCCCGAGCCGGGCGGCGAGCAGTTGCCGGGGGCCGCCGCGCCCTGATCCGGGCCGCCGCGGCCGGGCAGCGGATATGTCAGGCACACCTCGGCGCCCCCGCCGGCCCGGTCGGTGATCCGCACGCCGGGGCAGACCTGCCCGGCCAGCCACAGGCCGTGTCCGGCACCGATGCGCCCGACGGGCGGCCGGCGGCGGCGCAGGTTCCGCAGCGACGGCGGGATGCCCGGCCCGTCGTCGTCGACGTGGCAGTGCAGCGCGTCGGCCGTGCACCACAGCAGTAGCCGACCGCCCCCGCCGCCGTGGCGGACGGAGTTGATCATGACTTCGTGCACCGCGAGGACGAACTTCGTCAGGTCGATGTCGGTCAGGCCCCGGGCCCGGGCGTGCTCCGCCAGCGCCGCGCGGGCCGACGCGACCGACGACAGGTCGAACGTGCGGTCGCACAGCAGCTCGCGGCCGGACGCCGGGGACTCGGCGCCGAAGAGGTGCTCCAACGTTCTCACCACCAGGAGTTGCAACGGAGCCGCCCGCCCACCGGGTGACCCGTCCCGTTCAGCGTGGGCCACGGTCAAGGCTTTCGCCGGGTTGCCCGGGACCAGCCTCCTACGACCCGCCGTCCGTCGCCAACGGGGCCTTTCCGGGTAGACGTACGGCAAGGTGGGCCGGGATGTACAGGCCCCGCGCCAGCGCGCGCGTGGCTGCCACGGTACGGGACTCCGCGCCCAGTTTGCGCATGAGGTGTTCGAGGTGGGCGGCAACCGTACGGGCGGTGATGAACAGGGCCGCGGCGATCCGCGCGTTGGTCCAGCCCCGCACCAGCAGACCGAGGATCTCCAGCTCACGCCGGGTGAGCCCGCACAGCGGCGGCGGCGGCGACACGAGCACCACCGCCCGCACGTGGGCGGGCGGCTCCGGCGGGCAGCCCAGCGCCGTCACGCGGGCGGCGAGCGGCCCGGTCGGCGCGTCGGGCCCCGGTGGCGCGTCCGGCCAGGGCGCCAGGAAGTGTGCCGCCACCGGGCCGTCGGCCAGCGCGCCGGCGGCCGCGGTCAGCACGGGAGAGCCGGCGTCGAGCAGCGCGTGGCCGGGCAGCCCGGGCAGCGGCATCGTGCCGCCGCCGCGGGTGAGCACCACGCCCGCCACGGCGTCGGCCACCGTCGCGGCCAGCGCGGTGACCGTGCGCAGCGGGTCCACGGCCGCGGCGATGACCGGCACCAGTCGGTGCAGCAGCTCGCGGACGGAGTCGCTGGCGGGCCGCGGGTCGGTGTGGTTCATCTGCAGCATGCCGAGGTACCGGCGGTCGGCGGTGACCAGTCCGACGCCCATGCCCTCCCGGAAGCCTGCGGGGTGGAAGTACTGGACCCAGGCGGGCAGGCACTCGGGCGGCACCGGGACATCCTTGAGGCGCATCGGCGGCCCGGCGCCCTGCAGGCTCAACCGCTCCAGGTCCGCGACGTAGGCCGGACTGTCGAAGAAGGCCCGCAGGCTCGTGTAGCCCTCGCGCACCAGCGGCACCTGGCGCGGGCCGGCGGGATCGAATGCGGTGATCTGCACGGCGTCGTACGGGACGATCCGGCGCAGCGGCTCGAGCAGTTCCCGGGCCCGCTCCGCGAGCGGGCCGGGCCGGCGGGCGATCCCCACCATCTCGACGGCGACCTCCGCCGCCGTCGCGTTCCACCGCCGCATCGACCTGTCCGTCCGTCGCGGGGTCCAGCTTCGCGGCCCGGTGGTCCGCCGGGCGACGGATGGGGCCATCTCGATGGTGGCATTCCCCGCCGATACCGGCAAATCCTCACCCTCGGCACCGCGCGGCGGATCTCGGCGGCGGCGCCCGGAGCACGGCTCCGGGGCGGGCGCGCCACGCGCACCCGCCCCGGAGCCCGGTGCGAGAGCTTCCTCAGTAGGCCGCGGTGATCCGGGTGAACTCCCAGTCCGCCTGCGGGGTGCCGCTGCCGCCCGCCCGGTCCCGGTTGACCGACCAGTACGTGAAGCGGGCGAGGCCGCGGGCCCGGGCCCAGTCGCGGATCCGGGTCCAGTCCGCCGTGGTGGTGACCTCACCGGTGTCGGAGCGGCCGTTCATGCCGGACAGGCCCATCCGCGCGTACGCCTGGGCGTCGGTCCAGCCGAACGCGTTCTTCAGCGCCGTCTTCAGGCCCTCGGCCGACTGCACGGTGCAGTCGTACATGCTGGCGCCGGTGCAGCCGAAGTTGAACGGCATGATCGTCCACACGTCGATCGGCACGTTGTTCGCCTTGGCGTACTGCACCATGTGCAGGCCGGAGTTGCTGAGCCCGCTGCGGAAGGTCGGGATCGTCACGATGATCTGGAGACCCGGGTTCCGCTGCTTGAGGATCTTGATGGCGTTCAGGATGCGGTCCTGCACCGTGAAGTTGTCGAACTCGTCGCTGTTCTCGATGTCGAAGTCGATGGCCTTGAGGTTGAAGGCGTCGACCACCTTCTGGTACGCCGCGGCCAGCGCCTCCGGCGTCGAGCAGTTCGGCCCGAGCTTGTTGCCGCTCCAGCCGCCGACCGACGGAATGATGTCACCGCCGGCCGCGCGGATGTTGGCGATCGCCGTCGAGTCGATCCCGCCGGTGAGCGGCCGGTTGCCGTCCCAGGACGGGTTGCAGCCGTTCTGCGCCAGGATGAACGCCATGGTGAACCACTTGACCCCGGTGGCGTTCATGACCGTGCGCGGGTCCGGCGGGTTGCCCCAGCCGAGGTAGAGGTACGGCGCCGCGGCCATCCCGCCGACCGGCGGCCGTGGGCTGCTGCTCGCCGTCGGGCTGGCGCTGGGCGAGCGGCTCGCCGTCGGGCTGGTGCCCGGCGTCGTGGGCACGGCGCCGCAGGCACCCAGGTCCTTCCACAGCGAGGGCGTGGCCGCCGGGTTCCAGCCGGTGCCCGGGTGCGCGGTGTGCGTCACCAGGGCCTGGTAGGTGCGGCCGTTGTAGCTGACCTTCGTCCCGGCCGTGTACGTGCGGCCCTCGGCCCACGCCGGGTCGGTGCACGCCGCGTACGCCGCGGGGGTGACGGCGGCCTGACCGGCGGGGACCACGAGCCACGCCCCCGCCATGGTGGCGGCGGCCGCCACCGCGACGGACACGAGCACTGCTTTCGGACGTCTCACCAGGTCCTCCTGGAGTTGATGGGGGTGTGTGGGGCTGCCCGGGGACGGAGCCCGGCCGGCGGCCGACGCCGTCGGCCGGGCTC
>DATMJT010000239.1:0-13132 GCA_035553735.1 Pilimelia sp. | reverse complement strand
GGCAGCAGGCAGGACAGCACGAACAGCAGCCGCACCAGGCCGGGGGAGAGGCCGAAGCGGCGGGCCAGGCCGGCGCACACGCCGGCGATCCAGCGGTTGTCCCGGGACCGGGCGAGGGCGGGGCGGCCGGCGGTCGCGAAGCCGGGTCCGGTGGGCGGGGACATGGCGCATCACTCCTCGGTGCGGCCGCTGCGGACGAGGGCCGCACCTCCACGGTACGCAGCCGGCGCCCGGGTCGCCCTCGGAGAAGTCCCGTAGGGGCCCGTCCGCGGTGCGGCGAGGTCTGGTTTCAGACGGTGATCCGGTGGTACCCGGTCGGGTAGGCTCGCCGCACATCCACCGGCAACGGCGCCGGCGGCGTCCGCGCGGCCGGCGCGCTCGCGCCCGGAGCCGCAGTGAGCCGGGACGGGGCGACAGAGGCCGCCGCGCCGGAGCGGTCCGCCGCACCGGCGCGTGCCGAGCGGGCGAGGGAGTCGGACGATGATCAGCGTCTTCGATCTGTTCAAGATCGGAATCGGGCCGTCCAGCTCGCACACCGTGGGGCCGATGCGCGCCGCCCGCGCCTTCGTCGCCGGGCTCAAGGCCGACGGCCTGCTGGTCGCCACGACCGGTGTGCGGGTGGAGCTGTTCGGCTCCCTCGGTGCCACCGGCCACGGCCACGGCAGCGACAAGGCGGTGCTCCTCGGGCTGGCCGGTGAGGACCCGGAGACCGTGGACACCGACTCGGTGGACGCCCGGGTGGCCCGGATCCGGTCGGAGCGGCGAATGGCCCTGCTCGGCGGCCACGAGATCGACATCGATCCCGACGAGCACCTCACGCTGCACCGGCGGCGGACCCTCCCCTACCACCCCAACGGGATGGTGTTCGCCGCGCTGGACGCCGCCGGGACGCAGCTGCGCCGACGCACCTACTACAGCGTCGGCGGCGGGTTCGTGGTCGACGAGACGGCGGCGGGGGCGGACCGGATCGCCCCGGACGACACCCGGGTGCCCCACCCGTTCGCCACCGCGGCGCAGCTGCTCGACCGGGCGACGGAGACCGGCCTGCGGATCAGCGACCTCATGCTGGCCAACGAGACGGCGCGGCGGCCGGAGGCGGAGGTTCGCGCCGGACTGCTGCGCATCTGGCAGGCGATGCAGGACTGCGTCACCCGCGGCTGCACCCGTGACGGGCAGCTGCCGGGCGGGCTGGCGGTGCGCCGGCGCGCGGCGGAGCTGCGCCGGACGCTGGAGGCCGAGCACTTCACCACCGACCCGTTGCGGGTCATGGACTGGGTGACCCTGTTCGCGCTGGCGGTCAACGAGGAGAACGCCGCGGGCGGGCGGGTGGTGACCGCGCCCACGAACGGCGCGGCCGGCATCGTGCCGGCGGTGCTGCACTATTACGCCCGCTTCGTCCCCGGGGCCGGTGACGACGGCGTCGTGCGGTTCCTGCTCGCCGCCGGGGCCATCGGCGTGCTCTTCAAGGAGAACGCCTCCATCTCGGGGGCGGAGGTGGGCTGCCAGGGAGAGGTGGGCTCCGCCTGCTCGATGGCGGCCGCCGGGCTGGCCGAGGCGCTCGGGGCCACCCCGGCCCAGGTGGAGAACGCCGCCGAGATCGCGATGGAGCACAACCTGGGCCTGACCTGTGACCCGGTCGGCGGTCTGGTGCAGATCCCGTGCATCGAACGCAACGCCGTCGCCTCGGTGAAGGCGATCACCGCGGCCCGGATGGCGCTGCGCGGCGACGGCAACCACTACGTCTCCCTGGACAAGGTCATCAAGACCATGCGGGAGACCGGCGCCGACATGAAGGTCAAGTACAAGGAGACCTCGCGCGGCGGCCTCGCCGTCAACGTCATCGAGTGCTGACCGCCGCACCGCGGCGTGCGGGGTCGACCCCCGCGGTTCACGTGACGGCGTTCCGGGTGTCACCGGCGGGACGGCTGCGGTCCGCGGGCTGTTAACCTCGGCGGCCGGAAGGTGATGAGTGCGGTGACCGCGACTGTGCCGAGCCGCCCGCGCCCCGGGCGGCGCCGGCGATGACCCTGGCGATCGTGCTGCCCGGCGCGGTGCCGGGCGGCGGCCCCCCCGCACCGGGCGGTAACGGTGGACCGGCCGCGGCCGTCGAGCCGCGGGCCGCCGGCCAGGCCGGCGCGGGCGCCGAGGCGGCCGGGGTGCTGGACCGGATCCGGGCGCAGCTCACCGCGGCCGGGATCACCGAGGTCCGACACTGCGCCGACCTCGCGGCGCTGGCGGCGCTGGCCCGCGCCGGCCGGGGCCCGCTGCTGCTGTGCACCGACGAGCTGGTCGCCCACCCCAGTGTGCTGCGCAACCTCGCGACCGAACCGGGCGGCGGCACGGTCGCGTTGACCGCCGGTGGCCCGCCGGCCGCCCCGGGCCACGCCGGCATCCGGGAGGAGCGCGGCCAGGTGGTGGCCGCCGACACGCCCACCCCGCCCGGCGCCACCGGCCGGTTCCTGGGTGCCCTGCGGGTCGGCCCGGGCGATCGGGCCCGGCTGGCCGAGGTGGCCGAGCGGCTGGCCGCGGCGCGGCCCGCGGCCGCCCCGGCGGCGCTCGGCCCGACGCCCGCCGCGGGCCGGACCGCGGCGGACCCGCCGGGGGACGGCGGTGCCCTGGACCGGCTGGTCTGCGCGCTGGCCGCCGACGGGCTGCGGATCGGGTCGAGCCGGGTCCGGCTGCTGGTGGCCGAGCGCCCGACCGACGCCGTGGCCCTCGCCGAGACGCTGGCCCGCCTGCGGTCGGTGGACGAGGAGGCGGCCCGGCTGCGCCTGGCGGTCAAGGAGCGGGACGACTTCTTCACCACGTTCTTCGTCAGCTCGTACTCGCCCCGCGTGGTGCGCTGGGCCGACCGGCTGCGGCTCAGCCCGACCGGGGTCACCGGCCTGTCCGTGGTGCTGGCCGCCGTCGCCGCCGCCGGGTTCGCCACGGGTGCCCGGGTGGCGATGGTGGCCGGCGCGCTGCTGCTCTACCTGAGCTTCGTGCTGGACTGCGTGGACGGCCAGCTCGCCCGCTACCAGCGGGACTTCAGCCCGTTCGGCGGCTGGCTGGACACCATGGCCGACCGGGCCAAGGAGTACCTCGCCTACGCCGGGCTGGCGGCCGGGGCCGCCCAGTGGGGGCACCCGGAGGGCTGGCTCCTCGCGCTCGGCGCGATGACCCTGCAGACCGCCCGCCACATGACCGATACCTGGTACGGCCTGCTGCACGACACCGCGGTGGCCCGCCGGGCCGCCCCCGCGGCCCCCGCCCGCGCGGCGGCGGACGGCGCGGCCATGGACGGCGGCGGGGTGGGCGGCCGGCTGGGCCGGCTGTCCGAACGGGTGCAGGGCGAGGCCGGCTCGGCGGCGTACTGGCTGAAACGGATCCTGGTCTTCCCGATCGGGGAGCGCTGGGCGCTCGTCGCGGTGACCGTGGCGGTGGCGGGCCCGCGGGCGGCGCTGTGGGCCGTGCTCGGCGCGGGGTCGTTCGCGGCGGCGTACACCCTGGCGCTGCGCGGGCTGCGGGCCCGTACGATGCGGGCCTCGGTGCTGGACACGGTCGACACCCGGGGGCAGCGCGACGACGGGCCGCTGGCCCGGCTGCTCTCCCGGGCGGTGGGCGCCGCGGTCGCGCCGCTGCCGGCGGCGGGGTTGGCCGCGCTGGCCGCGGCCGGGTACGCCGGCGCGCAGCTCACCGGCCGGGCCGCCGCCCCGGCCGCGTGGACCGTGGGCGCCGCGGCGGCGGTGCTGCTGGCCGGCGCCGCCGGAGCCCGGCCGCACACCGGCGCGCTGGACTGGCTGGTGCCCGCGGCGCTGCGGGCGGCGGAGTACCTGTTCGTCGCGGGCGTGGGGCTGGCGTACGGGGTGCCCGTGCCGCTCACCTTCGTGCTCGTGTTCGCCCTGGCCCTGCGGCACTACGACCTGACCACCCGGGTGGAGAAGCGGACCCGCGGTGCCGGCCGGCGCCGCTGGGATGTCGGCTACGACGGCCGGGTCGCGGTGCTGGCGGTCGGCGCCCTGCTCGGCGCGGCGGCGCCGGTGACGGCCGCGCTCGCCGGCTACGCGGCGGCGGTCTTCGTCGCGGGACTGGGCCGGAGGTGACGTCGGCCCGCTCAGGCGGGCCCAGGCGACGGGCCGCAGGCCGGTGGCCCGGCGGCCCCGGCCGGCGGTTGGGCACGCTCGGCCGGCGGCCCGGAGGCGAGACGGAACAGCTCCTCTGCGAGCCGCAGGTCGACCGGGTGGGTGATCTTGATGTTCTCCTCGGCGCCCTCGATCATCTTGATCGGCACCTCGGGCAGGTAGCGCCGCACCACGCCGCAGTCGTCCGTGGTCCGGAAACCGGCGTCGGCGGCCGCCCGGCGGTACGCCTCGCGGATCGTGCCACACCGGAAGCCCTGCGGGGTCTGACAGCGTCGCAGCCGCTCCCGCGCCGGCACGTCGGCGACGAGGCCGGCGTCGTCCACCGCCACGACGGTGTCGGTCGAGGGCACCGCCACCCCGACCGCCGGATAGGTGGCCAGGGCGCGCACGCAGTCCCGGATGATCCGCGGACTGACCAGCGGCCGGGCCGCGTCGTGGAACAGCACGGCGCAGTCGTCGGAGGGCAGCGCCGCCAGCGCCCGCCGGGTGCTCTCGTTGCGGGTCCGGCCGCCGGCCAGCACCTGGCTGACCTTGCCGAAGCCGGCGGCCGTCACGATCCGGCGGGCCTCGTCGACGAAGTCCGGGGCCATCAGCACCACGATCTCGTCCACCTCGGCGGTGGCCTCGAACGCGGCGATGCTGTGCGCGAGCACCGACCGCCCGGCGACCTCCAGCAGCTGCTTGGGCCGTGGGGCGCCGAACCGGGACCCGGTGCCGCCGGCCAGCACGGCCGCCACGGTGCGCACCGGCCGCCACGCGGCCGCCGGCGGTGCCGGCGGGCCGGGTGACTCGTCCCGGCCGTCCGCGGGCCGGCTCACTTCTTGGCCATGAACGCTTCGTACTCCTTGACGACCTCGTCGGTCGGGCCGTCCATCCGCAGCACGCCGGACTCCAGCCAGATGCTGCGCTCACAGGTGGAGCGGATGCTGCCGATGGTGTGACTGACCAGGAAGACCGTGCCGGCCGCGGCGCGCAGCTCGCGTACCCGCTCCTCGCTGCGGCGCCGGAACTGCGCGTCGCCGGTGCCGAGCGCCTCGTCGATCAGCAGCACGTCGTGCTTCTTGGCCGCGGCGATGGCGAACCGCAGCCGGGCGGCCATGCCGGAGGAGTAGGTGCGCATGGGCAGCGTGGCGAAGTCTCCGCGGCCGTTGATGCCGGAGAACTCGATGATCTCGGGGGTGAGGCGTTTGACGTCGGCCCGGCTCATGCCCATCGCCAGGCAGCCCAGCTCGACGTTGCGCTCCCCGGTCAGGTCGTTGAGCAGCGCGGCGTTCACGCCGAGCAGGGACGGCTGGCCCATCGTGTAGATCGCGCCGCGGGTGGCCGGCAGCAGCCCGGCGATCGCGCGCAGGAGGGTGGACTTGCCGGAGCCGTTGCTGCCCATGAGTCCGATCGCCTCGCCCCGGTACGCGGTGAAGCTGACCCCCTTGACCGCGTGCACCTCCCGGATGACCGGGGAGCGCTTGCCGGTGAGAATGCGCCGGAGGCCGGCGACCGGGGTGTTGCCGCCGCCGCCCCCGCCGTGCACCCGGTAGACGATGTGCACGTCGTCCACGATCACCGTGGGGATGCGTTCGCCCTCGGCGGTGGTCGCGCCCACGCCGGACGCCTGCGGTCGGTCAGCCACGGCCGTACTCCTGCTCTCCGCGCCAGAGGTAGATGAACCCGCCCAGCCCCGCCACCAGGGCCCACCCGACGGCCAGGCCCCACAGCCGCAGCGGGTCGGAGTTCGCCAGGGGTGCCGAGGTGAGCAGGGCGTCGCGCATGGCCTCGATGTAGACCAGCAGCGGGTTGATCTCGACCAGGGTGGCCACCGTCGGCGGCAGGTGCCGGGCGAAGTTCTCCACGCTGTAGAGCACGCCGGAGGCGTACATCCAGGTCCGCACCACGAACGGCATGAGCTGCTTCAGGTCGGTGATCTTCGCGCCGAGCCGGGCCATGGCCATCGCCAACCCGGCGTTGAAGATGCACTGCAGCAGCAGCGCGGGCAGCACCAGGAGCCACTTCACGGTCACCGGCTCGCCGGTGGCCAGCACGATGGCCATCAGCACGACCATCGAGGCGGCCAGGTGCTGGAACTGGGTCAGCGTGATCGCGATGGGCAGGCTGGCCCGGGGGAAGTGCAGCGCCCGGATCAGCCCGAGGTTGCCGGTGATGGCGGTGACCCCGGAGAGCACCACGGACTGGGTGAACGTGAAGACGAACAGGCCCGTGCACAGGTAGGCGATGAAGTTGGGGATCGTGCCCTTGGTGTTGAGGATGATCCCGAAGATCAGGTAGTAGACCGCGGCGTTGGTCAGCGGGGTGAGCACCTGCCACACCCGTCCCAGCCGCGCGGTGCTGAACGCCGCGATGAGCTTGGCGTTGGCGTACGCCATGATGAAGTAGCGGTAGCTCCACAGCTGGCGGCCGTAGGCGACCAGCCGGGGTCGCTCGCCCGCGACGGTGAGCCCGTGGCGGGCGGCCAACTGCGCCCGGGATAGCTCCGAGTCCGGTGCTGCCAGCGCGGTGTCGGCCATGGCGGGGGCGCTCCAAATCTCCACGAAGACTCACATCATGCTGGGAATTTCATCGCATGCCTAGTGGGTCGGCACGCCTCCGTATCGACGTGGGCCATCCTAACCGCGGCCACGTCGGAACGCAAACGTAGCGTCGCTACGCTATATTGGGCGCGTGGCCACCGAGAACAGACGCGCGCCGGCCGGTGCCGCGGTGCTCCGCAGCGACATCACGGCCGCCATCCGGCGGGCGGTGCTGCAGGAGCTGGCCGCCGTCGGGTACGGGCGGCTGTCGATCGAGGCAGTGGCCCGGCGCGCGGCCGTCGGCAAGACGGCAGTGTACCGACGCTGGACCTCAAAACTGGAGATGGTGCTGGAGGTGGTCTCCGGCGTGGCGGGCAAGAGCCTGCCGCTGCCCGACACCGGCAGCCTGACCGGCGACATCGAGTTGGTGCTGCGCATCGCGGCCCGGGCGCTGCGGCACCCGCTGGCCTCGCAGATCGTGCCCGACCTGCTGGCCGAAGCCGCCCGCAACCAGCAGATCGCCGAAACCCTCCAGCAGGCCCTGCGCACCAACCAGCGGGAGATCGGCGCCGTGGTGGTCGGCCGGGCGGTGGGGCGCGGCGAGCTGCCCGCCGGGGCCGACCCGGACGCGGCGCTGGACCTCATCGTCGGCCCGCTGTACTGGCGGCTGGCGGTGGCCCGCGCGGAGCTGCCGGAGGACTACGTCCCGCAGCTGGCGCGCGCGGTCGCGGCGGCGCTGGCCGCGCAGGGCGGCCCGCCCGCCGCCGGCGGGTGACCGCGGCCGTCGGGGGCCGGCCGTCGGGCGCCGCGGAGCTGCCGGCGGGTCCGCGGAGCGCTATCGTGCCGGCGGTGTGACGGTGCCGTCGGCGACGCGGGCTCGACCGGCGCGACGGAGATGATCTCGGTGCGGAGGTGGCAATGAAGGTGCTGATCGCCGGCGGGGCGGGCTTCATCGGCAGCACGGTGGCGTCGGCCTGCCTGGACGCCGGCATCACCCCGGTGCTGCTGGACAACCTGAGCACCGGTCGGATCGAGTTCACCGCCGGCCGGATCTTCTACCGCGGGGACATCGCCGACTCCGCCCTGGTCGCCCGCATCTTCGCCGAGCACCCCGACATCGCGGCGGCCGTGCACTGCGCCGCACTCATCGTGGTTCCCGAGTCCGTCACCCACCCGGTGCGCTACTACCGGGAGAACGTCGGCAAGACGGTGGAGTTCGTCGCCAGCCTGGTGGCGGCCGGGTGCCCGCGGCTGCTGTTCAGCTCGTCGGCCGCCATCTACCAGCCGGACGACGAGTTCGCCGTGGACGAGACCTCGCCGATCGCCCCGGCCAGCCCGTACGCCCGCAGCAAGGCGATGGTGGAGGAGATCCTCGCCGACTGCGCGGCGGCGTACCCGCTGCGCGTGGTCTCGCTGCGCTACTTCAACCCGATCGGCGCGGACCCGCAGCTGCGCACCGGCCTGCAGCTGGCCGAGCCGTCCCACGTGCTCGGCAAGATGATCACTGCGGCGCAGCGCGGCGAGACCTTCCAGGTCACGGGCACGGACTGGCCCACCCGCGACGGCTCGGGCATCCGTGACTACGTGCACGTGTGGGACCTGGCCCAGGCGCACGTGCAGGCGCTGCGCCGGTTCGACGCCGTCCTGCCGTCCGACGGCCCCGGGTCGGCCGTCGCGATCAACCTCGGCACCGGGTGCGGCACCACGGTGCGCGAGCTGCTGGCCGCCTTCACCGCCGTGCTCGGCCGCCCGATCGACGTGCGGGAGGCCCCGCCGCGCGACGGCGACTCGGCCGGCACCTTCACCCGCAGCACCCGATCCCGGGAACTGCTCGACTGGCGGCCCACCCTCTCCGTCGAGGACGGCATCCGCCACTCGCTGGAGTGGGCGCGGCGCCGCGACAGCGTGCTCGGCCTGTCCGCGGGCGTGTGACCTCCTCCACGAGTACGGAGAGGCCGTCGCCGCGGTAGCGGCACGCGGTCACCCGGGAGATGCCGGCGCCGGCCATGCCGCCTGCACTGGTCAACTACGCCGGTGCGGTGCGGCGGGTTGGGAACCTGGATGCAGCCACACGAGCAGCGGACCGCCTGACCCGAACTACCCGGACACGGGGTCTCGAAGCCTTACTGACCGTGTGCACGGAACCAACCTGTACGGCCCGCAGTGGCAGGGCGGCAACCCCGCCAATCTACAGCTTCACGGTCGACACCGGCGCGAGCCGTTTCCATCTGGTGAATCAACAGCACATGGTTCCAGGTCCGGCCCGCACTACGTGTACTTGCCACCAACAGTGAAGCACTGCGTCTCGTCGGACGGGGTTAATTTCCGGTTGGTCTCGACTATTGACCTGCCGGCGATCAGCCAGTGGACGCAATCCGAGAGCTACCGGGCATTCAACCTGAGTGCGACAGGGCGTTTCCTCAAGGCGAGATTGATGGAGGGTCGGCCTGCGCCATGACCGACGAAATCGAGGTGCGTGGGCCCTCGTGCTACCCGACCTCGTTGCTGGCCGGAGGCGGGGCCGACGCCTGGGTCGGTGGTACAGGGATGAAGAGCGCCACGATGAGCAATGCCGTCGCGGCACAGCCGACGTACGCGCCCCAACCCACACCGGCGGTCAACCCATCGGCTTCATAGGAGTGCAGCTGATCCCGTACCAGTGGCAGGAACTCAGAACCTCCCTGCGGAGGGCCGAATCCGACGCCCACCGAACCCTCGCTGGGCGGCAGCGGCTCGACGCTCATCCATCGATGGACCAGCAGGCCGAGGCCGCCCATCGCGACCGCTGCGAGCACAACGCTGACCGGCCGGCGGCGTCTGGGCGCAAAGGCCTCGACCCCCGCCCAACAGACCACGACGCCCAGGCCGAGCGCCAGTCCGACGCTCCACTGCCAAGAGGCCGCCCCCGCGCTCGCGTGACGTGCGGAGGATTGGACACCTTCGGCGTTCTCAATCAGAATGCGGACCGTCCACCACGGCAGGAAGCTTGACGCGAGTACAAGTAAGCCCGCTAGCGGCACGAGTCCGCGCCGTAGGCAGTAGCGCCCCATGGGCTCAGGATACGGTTCACGTGGCGGGTGAGGTGGTCGTCTTGTGCACGACCACGGCGACCGCACGACAGTCGCAGTCGCATACGCGACAGCGAGTAACTGCGCCCGCTCTTGGCTGGTCCGTGCAGGGCGACCGGGTGTGCCGTTCGGCATTGGTACGGACGCACTGTCAGGTGGGCCACGAGATTGAACGCGTGAAGGATCGGGGCCGGCACCGGGCCGGTCTGCCATCCCGCCGATTCCGGTGCCGCAGCGGTGCGGCGCGGCGCCTCGCCGGCGTCCGGCCGGGGGTGGATCATCGGGAGGAGCCGGTCGCCGCGCGAGCCGCTCGACCGGTCCACCCCGCCGACCCGCCCAGTGCCGCCAGGCCGCGACCGGAAGGCGCCGACCACGATGACCGACACCGCCGTACTGCCCAAGCCCCGGCTCACCGGGGGCGGCCCGCCGGCCCGGCCCGCGCCCGATCCCGACCCGCGCGGCTGCGCCCGCGGCCCGCTGTGCGAGGTGCTCGCCGCCGCGGCCGGCGGCCCCGGCGTCCGGCTGCTGCTCGCCGGGCCGCACGGCGCCGAGGTGGTGGCCCGGGCCGCGGCTACCGGCGCCGACGTGACCTGCCTGGTGCGCTCGTACGCCGACCGGACCGCTCTGGCCGAGCGGTTCGACGGCGGCGCCGCCCGCGTCCGGGTGGTGTGCGGCAGCCTGCAGACGCTGCGCGCCGAGGGCGACGCGGCCCGCTACGACGCGGTGGTGGCCCTGGCCGGACTCGACCGGCTCGGCGCCCGCGACGGCGACGAGCCCGGCTGGGCGGCCGCGCTCGCCGGCCTGTCGGCGCTGCTGCGGCCGTCCGGCCGGCTGGTGCTCGCCGCGGAGAACCCGCTCGGCGTGCACCGGCTGGTGGAGCTGGCGCCCAGCGTGGACGACGCCGACGACGAGTGGGTGCCGCCCGGCTGGTCCGACGAGACCCGCCCGCGCACCCTGGACCAGCTCGTCCGCCGGCTGGCCGGGGAGGGGCTGCACGTGGGTTCACGGTACGCGGCGTACCCGCGCCCGGAGGCCCCCACGGTGCTGCTGGCCGCGGACCTGGCGGCCACGGCCCCGGACCGCACCGGTGCCGCGGGCGCGCCCGATGGCGGCGGCGCGGAGCCGAACGGTGCGGAGCCGGGCGGCGTGCCCGCCGGCGGTAGCGCGGAGCCGGGCAGCCCAGAACTGGGCGGGGCGCTGGACGCCGTGTTGGCCGCCGCGTGCGCCGCCGGGTTCGCCGGCACGCCGGTGCTGACCGACCCGCGGCAGCTCGCCGGCGCGGCGCTGCGCGGCGGGCTGGCCGTGGAGCTGGCCCCGCTGTGGGTGGTCGGCGCGGCGCGGGGGGCCGGCGCCGAGCCGGCCCTGGACACGCCGGCGGTCCTGGTCGCCGACGCGACCGACCCGCCCCGCTGGGGGGTGCGGTACGCGGTCACCCCGGGCCCCGGCGGGCGCTGGCAGCGGGAGGTCGTCGCCGAGCCGGCGGCGGGCCCGGCCCCGCACGGGTGCGCGGCCGGGCCGGTGCGGCGCGACCCGGCCCGGCTGGCCGGGGCGCTGCCGGCGGGGCGGCTACTGGAGGCGGAGCTGGTCGGCGCCTGCCAGCGCCGCGACCTACCCACCCTGCGCCGGCTGCTGGCCGGCTACGCCGGCTGGCTGGCGGCGCACCGCGACGGCCGGGGCCGGCTGGCCGGCGAGTGGGTCTTCGCCACCCCGCGCGCCACGGTGGTGGACGGCGACCGGTTCGCGCTGCTGGACCCGAGCTGGTCGCTGGCCGACCCGGTGCCCTACGAGGTGGCGCTGGCCCGTGCGCTGCGCGGCTTCGCCGTCGACCTGACCGGCGGCGGGTACGCCCACCCATGGCCCGCCGCCACCGACGTCGACGGGTTGACCGTGCTGCTGTCCGGGCTGGCCGGGGCGGACCTGACCCGGGCGGTGGTGCGCCAGGCCGTGGACGTGGAGGTGGAGATCGCCACAGCGGTCCGGGGTCTGGACCCCGTCGGCCGGGCCGAGCACGCGGCGCGGCTGCTCACCGCGGACGCGGGCGCGCCGCCGCTGGACGTGGACAGCCACCGCCGCCTGCACCAGGCCGTGCACCGGCTCCGGGAGGAGCTGGCGGAGGCCCGGGCCCGGGTCGCCTGGTACGAGGAGCGCCTCGCCGCCCGGGAGCCGGCGCCGCTGGGCCCGGGACCGGTCACCGGCGTCCCGGGCGCCGCCGGGCGCCGCACGGGTGGCCCGTTACTCTTGGTAGCTCGCATGTTGCGTTCGGCGTTCGGCCGGGGCCGCCGCGACTGAGTCCGGGTGCCGGCGGCCGAGCCGCCGGCACCGCACCGTCCGAGCGTCGACCAGGGCCGCGAACGGGCTGCTGCGGGTGACCGGGTGCCGTCGCCGCGTCGCGGGGCGGACCCTGGCAACCTGCCCGTTCGCCCGATGCGCCACCCTGGCCGGATTGGCCACAGTATTGATCGAGGTCGGTCTGTGCGAGAGGAGACGGTGTGGCGACCGTCGCACTCAGGGACGTCACCAAGGTCTTCCCGGACGGGACAGTGGCGGTCGACAACGTCACGCTCGGTGTGGCGGACGGTGAGTTCATGGTGCTGCTGGGCCCGTCGGGCTGCGGCAAGTCCACGGTGCTGCGCATGGTGGCGGGCCTGGACGACCCCACCGCGGGCTCGATCCTGATCGACGGCCGGCTGGCCAACGACCTCGCGCCGCGGGACCGGCGGGTCGCCATGGTCTTCCAGGACTTCGCGCTGTACCCGCACATGACGGTCGGGGACAACATCGGCTTCCCGCTGAAGCTGTCCGGCGTCGAACCGGTGGCCCGCGGCGAGCGGGTCGCGGACGTGGCCACGGCGTTGGGCATCGGCGACGTGCTGGGCCGCCGGCCCGGCCAGCTCTCCGGCGGCCAGCGGCAGCGGGTCGCGATGGGGCGGGCGATCGTCCGGCGGCCCGGCCTCTTCCTGATGGACGAGCCGCTGTCCAACCTCGACAGCGGGCTGCGCGCCGAGCTGCGCGCCGAGATTTCCACGCTGGTCCGGGAGCTGGGGGTGAGCACCATCTACGTCACCCACGACCAGGCCGAGGCGCTCACCATGGCCGACCGGGTGGCGATCATGCGCAAGGGCGTGCTGCAGGACGTCGGCACCCCCACCCAGGTGTACGGCAAGCCGGCCACCCTCTACGTGGCCGCCTTCCTCGGCAGTCCCCGGATGAACCTGCTGGAGGCCTCCGTCTACGTGCACCTGGACCGCTACGTGGCGCTGCACCTGGGCGACCAGACGCTGCGGCTGCCCTGGCAGGACCCGCGCACCCGGGCGGTGAGCCACTGGCACGGCGAGCGCATCGTGGTCGGCGTGCGCGCCGAGGCGCTCACCCCGGTGGTGCCCGACGCCACCGGGGAGGTGCTGCGCGGCCGGATCCGCTA
>DATMJT010000238.1:0-3337 GCA_035553735.1 Pilimelia sp. | reverse complement strand
GTCCGGCGGGCCCTGCCGGTGGCGATGATCTCCTGTGTGACGCGCTTGGCCTGGTTGATCGGGATGGCGAAGGCGAGGCCGATGTTGCCGGCGGTGTCCTCGCTCTCGGCCAGGGACCGGATCGAGGAGTTGACCCCGATGACCCGGCCGTCCCCGTCCACCAGCGGCCCGCCCGAGTTGCCCTGGTTGATCGCGGCGTCCGTCTGGATGGCCGCGTAGTACCGGACCGGCCCGCTGCCCCCGCCGCCGGCCTGCACGGGGCGGTCCAGCGCGCTGACGATGCCGGCGGTGACCGTGTTGGCCAGCGCCAGCGGAGCGCCGAATGCCAGCACCGGGTCGCCCACCGCGACCGCGTCGGAGTCGCCGAACTCCACGGGGGTCAGGTTCCGCGCCCCGGCGATGCGCAGCACCGCGAGGTCGGACTCGGGGTCGCGGCCGGTCACCGACGCCGTGGTGGTGGTCCCGTCGGCGAAGGCGAGGGTGACGCTGCGCGCGGCGCCCACGACGTGGTCGTTGGTGACCACGTGCCCGTCGGCGGTGACCACGAAGCCGGAGCCGAGGCTGGCCGTGGCGGCGCCGCTGACCCGGACGGTGACCAGGCTCGGCAGCACCCTGCGGGCCACCCCGGCGAGAGAGTCCGGCGGCCGCTGGGCCGCGGACGGGGCGGCGACCGGCGGCCCGCCGAGTGGCCCGCCGGCACCGCCGCGGACGCCCAGCGCGTAGCCGAGCGAGCCGCCCAGGGCCCCGGCCAGCAGGGCGGTCACCAGCGAGATCAGGAAGACCAGGCCGAGCCCTCGGCGCGGGCCGCCGTCCGGGTCCGGCACCGGCTCCAGGCCGCCGGGCGGCGGGGCGCCCGGCGGCACCACCACGACGGCCGCGGCCCGCGGGTCGCGCCACGGGTCGTGGTAGCCGTCGGACCACCACGGTGACGCGCCGGCCGCCGGCCCTTCGGGCGTACGCCGCTGCCAGCCCTCGGCCACGTGGTTGCCTCCCGTCCTGCGGTGCCGTGCAGACCCCAAGAATGACACGAACCGCCGCGCGCGGCGCCGTCCGCCGCCGGGGTGGCCACGCCGGTCCCGGCTCGCCCTCGTGGCCCTGGGTCGGCGGCTCTACGCTCGTACCGATCCCACCGGCCCGCGCCGCAGGAGGTGCGCTATCGCCACCCAGGCCAGACTCGCCGCGCCACCGTCCGCCCAGACGTGGCACTTCACCGAGGCGTACCCGGGCGAGGACACCGTGCTGCGGACCGCCCGCGCCCTGGCCGAGGAGGTCGGCGTGGGCGCGGTGGAGCCCGGCACGGGCGCGGCGCTGCGCCTGCTCGCGGCGGCCGGCAACGCCAAGGCGGTGGTCGAGATCGGCACCGGCACCGGGGTGAGCGGGCTGTGGCTGCTGCGCGGGATGCGGCCGGACGGGGTACTGACCACGATCGACCTGGAAGCCGAGCACCAGCGGATCGCCCGGCGGGTCTTCGCCGAGGCCGGCTTCTCCGCGTCCCGGACCCGGATCATCGCCGGCCGGGCCCTGGACGTGCTGCCCCGGCTCGCCGACGCGGTCTACGACCTGGTCTTCCTCGACGCCGAGCCGACCGAGCTGGGCCCCTGCGTGGCCGCGGCCCGACGGCTGCTGCGCCCCGGCGGGGTGCTGGCGGTCCGGGGTGCCCTGGCCGGCGATCGGATCGGCGACCCGGCGGCCCGCGACCCGGACACGATCGCGGTACGGGAGGTGGTCAAGGCGGTGCGCGAGGTCGACGAGTGGGTTCCGGCCCTGCTGCCGGTCGGCGACGGGCTGCTCTGCGCGGTCAAGCGCGGCTGACAGGATCAACCGCGGGCTGACACCGTCAAGCGCGGCTGACGCGATCAAGCGGGCCGACCCGGTCAGGCGGGCTGACACCGTCAAGCGCGGCTGATCCGCCGGCGTGGAGCGGGACGCGCCGGCGGCGGCGGACGCGGGCCGTCCGCCGAGGCCACGTCGATGAGCCACCGCACCAGCGTCCGCACGCCCCAGCCGGTGGCGCCCTGGGCGAGGACCCCGTCGGCCCGGTCGGCCCAGGACGGGGCGGACATGTCCACGTGCGCCCACCGGTCGCGCCGGGCGCCGGTGAACTCGCGCAGGTAGAGCGCGGCCGTGACGGAGCCGGCGCCCTGCTCCGGGGCGCTGTAGAGGTCGGCCACGTCGCTGGAGAGGTACGCCAGGTAGTCGGTCGGTAGCGGCATCCGCCACAGCCGCTCGCCCGCGGCCGCGCCGGCGCGGCGCAGCGCGTCCGCCAGGCCGTCGTTGTCGCTGTACAGCGCGGCGGTGCCCTTGCCCAGCGCTACGGCGTTGGCGCCGGTCAGCGTGGCGAGGTCGACCAGCAGGTCCGGGCGCAGCCGGCGGTCGGCGTAGGCGAGGGCGTCGGCCAGCACCAGGCGCCCCTCGGCGTCGGAGTTCGTCGTCTCGCTGGTCAGCCCCCCGTAGTGCCGGATCACGTCGCCGGGGCGGAACGCCGAGCCGCCCACCGCGTTCTCGGCCAACGGGAGCAGTGCGGTGACCCGCACCGGAAGGCGCAGCTCGGCGGCCGCGATGGTGGCCGCGGCGACCGCGGCGGCCCCGGCCATGTCCTTGCGCATCAGCCGCATGCCGGCCACCGGCTTGATGGACAGGCCGCCGGTGTCGAAGGTGATGCCCTTGCCGACGAGCGCCACGTGGGTCCGCGCTCCCCGCGGCCGCCAGGCGAGCTCCACCAGGCACGGCGGCTGGGCCGCCGCCGCGCCGACCGCCAGCAGGCCGCCGAAGCCCCGCGCCGCCAGCCAGTCCACGTCCCGTACGGTCACCGCCGCGGCCACCCCCCGGGCGGCCGCGGCCACCCGGCGCGCGAGCGCGGCCGGCGGCTTGCGGTCGGCGGGCAGGTTCGTGAGGTCGCGGGCCAGTAGGGTGGCCGCCGCCGTCGCGCGGGCCTGGGCGAGCGCCTCGGCGTGCCGGTCGGGGTCGCCCACCAGCAGCGTGACCCGCCGCAGTCCGGACGGGTCCGCCGACGGCTCGGCCGCGGCGCCCCGCGGCAGCCGGAAGCGGTACCCGCCCAGCCAGAGACCCTCGGCCAGGCCGCGTACCGTCGCCGGATCGGCGTCCGCGGGCAGTCCGACGGTCAGCTCGCCCTCCGGGTGCCCCGCGCGGGCCAGCTCCGCCCCGGCGCACCGCCAGCCCTCCTCGTCGCCCTGGCCCACGCCGACGAGCAGCAGCCGCCACGGCCGCCCGCCGGGGCGGGGCAGGGTGTGCAGCTCCCCGGGGCGACCGGTGTGGGGCAGCGCCGCGAGCAGCGCGGCGGCCCGGGTGCGAACGTCCTCCGGCAGCCGGGCGACAG
>DATMJT010000237.1:0-11439 GCA_035553735.1 Pilimelia sp. | reverse complement strand
GCGTACGTGTGCCGGGTGCACAGGTCGTCGGCGGCGGTGGAGATGTCGCCCTGGTCGTCGACCCGCACCGGCAGCCCGTAGCCGTCGTCGTTGGGGTCCTGCAGGTCGTCGAAGACGGTCACCACCCGGGTGCGCCGCAGCCCGCCGGGCAGCGCGGTGGCCCGCCCGGCCAACGTGGTGTCCGACACCCGGGTGTTCTACGACGGGGCGGCCACGTTCGGCGCCGCGCCGACCAAGGGCCTGGTGACCAGGACCGAGCAGCTGAAGGCGTACTCCGGCGGCACCCCGCAGTACGTGACGGTGGCGACGGCCAGCCACGATGTCCACGGTCGGGTGGTGCAGTCCGCCGACGCCCTGGGCCGCGCGACGACCACGGCGTACACGCCGGCCACCGGCGGGCCGCTGACCCGCACCGTCGTCACCTCGCCGGACCCCGACGGCGCCGGCGCGCTGACTGCGCACGTGACCACCACGGACCTGGACCCGGCGTTCGGGGTGCCGACGAAGGTGACCGACCCGAACGCGAAGGTGACGGAGGCTGTCTACGACCCGCTGGGCCGGCTGCTGAAGGTGTGGCTGCCCGACCGGCCGACGAGCGGGCTGCCGACCCTGGAGTTCGCCTACCTGGTCCGCAACGACGGGCCGGTCGCGGTGACCACGAAGAAGTACGCCTACGGCAACACGCAGCGGACCAGCGTCCAGCTGTTCGACGGGCTGTTCCGCCCGATCCAGACCCAGCGTGACTCGCTCGGGTCCACGGGCGGGCGGGTGCTGACCGACACCCGGTACGACGCCCGGGGCCAGGTCGAGGCGACCAACGCCGAGTACTACGACACCGGTGCGGTGTCGACGCAGCGGTTCGTGCCGTCCACGGTGGTGCCCGGGCGCACCGAGTTCGTCTACGACGGCGCCGGCCGGGTCACCGACGAGATCTTCCTCAAGCTCGGTGTGGAACAGTGGCGCACCGTCACCAGCCACGGCGGCGACCGGGTCAGCGTGGACCCGCCGGTGGGCGGCACCCCGACCACCACGGTCACCGACGCACGGGGTCGCACCACCGCGCTGTGGCAGTACCTGGGCGCCGCGCCGACCGGCGCGCACCAGGACACCACGTACGCCTACGATCACGCTGGCCGCCTGGCCACGGTCACCGACCCGGCCGGCAACCAGTGGACGTACGGCTACGACCTGCGCGGCCGGCAGGTGTCGGCGGTCGATCCCGATCGCGGCGCCACCACGTCGACGTACGACGACGCCGGGCAGCTGCTGACCACCACCGAGGTGGGCCGGGGCCTGACCCTGGCCTACACCTACGACGGGCTGGGGCGCAAGACCGCGCTGCGGGACGGTTCGGCCAGCGGGCCGGTGCGCGCGTCGTGGGTGTTCGACACCCTGGCCAAGGGCCACCCCACGTCCGCGACCCGGTACGAGGGCACGGCGCAGTACACCACCGCGGTCACCGGCTACGACAACGGCTACCGGCCGCTGGGCCGCTCGGTGACCCTGCCGTCGACCGGGGTGCCGACCGGCGAGGCCGCCATCGCCGGCACCTACACCACCACGTACACGTACACCTCCGACGGCCAGCTGTACAAGCTGAAGCACCCGGCCGCCGGTCAGCTCGGCACCGAGACCGTGACCACCAATCACAACGCCCGGGGCATGCCCGAGTGGATGAACGGCGGTCTGGGCTGGGGGGTCTACGTGGCCGGGTCGATCTGGTCGGCGTACGGGCAGCCGCTGCTGATGGACATCGGCAACACCTACTCGCAGGACGTCGTCTTCGACTACGAGGAGGGCACCAACCGGCTGGCCAACGTCAAGGTGCTGCGGCAGAACGCCGCCGGCTACGACAAGGACGCCACGTACCAGTACGACCATGCGGGAAACGTGACCTCCATCGTCGACCAGCCGGTGAACAGCGCGCCGGACGCCCAGTGCTTCCGGTACGACGGCCTGCGCCGGCTGACCGAGGCGTGGACTCCCGCCAGCGCCAACTGCGCGGCCAACCCGACCACGGCCGGGCTGGGTGGGCCGGCGCCGTACTGGACCAGCTACACCTACGACGCCGTCGGCAACCGCCTGTCCGAGGTGCGGCACGCCACCGGCGGGGACACCACCCGCACCTACAGCTACCCGGCAGCCGGCACCCCGCGGCCGCACGCCGTCACCCAGGTGGCCGAGACCGGCCCCGGTGGGTCGAAGACCTTCGCCTACGGCTACGACGAGGCAGGGAACACCAAGTGCCGCCCGACCGGCACCGCCTCGAACACCTGTCCGGCGGGGGCGGGATCCCAGGTGCTGACGTGGAATGCCGAGGGGCGCCTGGCCACCGTCAGCGGCGGGCAGTCCAGCTCCTACGTCTACACCGCCGATGGGGAGCGGCTGCTCCGCCGTGAGGGCGGCGTCACCACCGTGTACCTGCCCGATGGGCAGGAGCTGCGGCTGACCGTGGCCACCGGAGCCAAGTCCGCGGTGCGGTACTACTCGTTCGCGGGCACGACCGTCGCAGTGCGTACCGGCACCGGGCTGGCCGGGGTCTCCAGCTTGGTGTCCGATCACCACGGCACCGCCGCGCTGTCGACGGCCAACACCACCAACGTGCTGACCCGCCGCTACCACGACCCGTTCGGCCAGCCCCGCGGCACGGCGGCGCCGTCATGGCCGGGTGACCACGGCTTCCTCGACAAGCCCACGGATGCCACCGGCCTGACCCATGTCAGCGCCCGCCAGTACGACCCCGGGCTGGGCCGCTTCATCAGCGTCGACCCGATCATGGACCTGGCGGACCCGCAGCAGTGGAACGCGTACGCCTACGCCAACAACAACCCGACCACGTTCTCGGATCCGTCAGGGTTGATCATCGACCGGGACCGGCCCGGCTGCGCGGTCGGCAACGGCGGCCATTGCAGCTCGCCGACACCGACGCCAGAACCGTCGACCGGCAATCCAACCCAGCCGGGCGGTGGACCGGGGTTCGGCCGCGAGGGTGCGGATCAGACCTGCTACGGCCGGTGCGAACACGGCCCACGAGAGGTCTACTCGGGAATCGTTCTACCCGCGACTATGACACCAGCCCAGCAGGATGCCTTCTATCATTATTTCTGGAGGAACTACCGAGCCCTCTTCTGCTATGAAAATGGCTACTGCAGGCCCGACGTTCACGAGAACGAAAGCTACGATCTGTTCAAGCTGACTTGGGATGCTTGTGCCGAGGTCGGGTGTAAAGGTAGCGACATTGTCCCCTTTGCCGCCATGCTGGAGAGCGGCGCCCGCGAAGGACTCGCGATCCCCGGCCCGGCAACCGGTATCGGCGCCATTCGAGGAATTCGAGGCACGGGCGGGCGTGCCCCGAGGGGTTCATGCGCGACCAATAGCTTCCTGCCAGACACGCCGGTCGTGATGGCCGACGGTTCGGTCAAGGCGATCGAGGACGTCCGCGTCGGTGACATGGTCTTGGCCACCGACCCGAAGACTGGCCGCACCGAGCCCCGGCGGGTCACTGCATTGATCACAGGGGAGGGTGACAAGCAGCTCGTCACCATTGGTATCGACTCGGGGCGCGGCCAGTCGGTCGAGGTGACGGCGACCACGGGTCACCCGTTCTGGGTGGTCAGTCGTCAGGCGTGGGTGCTTGCCGAAGACCTCCGCGTGGGCGACCGCCTCCGCGACGCGGCTGGCCGCCCGGTCCGCGTGACCTCCGTCCGCCACTGGAGCGACACGACACGAGTCCACAACCTCACCGTAGACGTCCTCCACACGTACTATGTGCTCGCCGGCGACACCCCAGTTCTGGTGCACAATGATGGTGGCGACGACTTCAACCAGGCTAGGAATAAGGCGCTAGAATGGCTTAATGCTCGTGGCTTTAGGGCAGAAAGGCAGACTCTCGGAAGATTTGGAGACATCAAAGGTAAGCCAATTGGTATGCAGACGGCCGATGGCAAGACGGGGTTTAGAATCGAGTTTGATGAGCGAAATGGTGCTCACATTAATGTATGGAGCGGGAAAGAGAAGGGTCCACATTACACCTTCAACGCCTCCCGGTCGACCGTTTCAAAACTTCAGGGGCATTACGGGTGCGGATGATGTCTGGTAACTACTGGGAAGAGGAGGTGTATACCTCGCCGCCCCTAAGTGGCCTTCGGCGCAGTGATATGTCGGCCACCTTCAGCTGGCTCGATCTCCATTTTCCAATCGAAGGAAGTAAGATCGACTGGCGGCGAGTGCAGGGAAGGCATGTGCATTGGAAGGTAACGGACGACACGCAACTGGCGGCGATGGTGTCTAGAGAGGTGTGTAAGCGGATTCGCCGCGGTTCAGTGGTCGAACACATCGGAGACGGACTTTCGCCGTACGGTGTATTGTTTGTCGACGGCGACGTGACCTCGGTCGTAACTGCGTTGCTCGAGATTCCGGAACACCACTACTTCATTGCTGAGGACCGATCATGGATAGTGGTCGCTACTACCGAAGGAGATCTAGACGCCGTAGATCATCTTAATCTCGACTAAGTAGGGGTTTCTGATGGGTGTCAGTCGGGCCAGTCGAAGGTGCGGCGTTGCTGCCATCGGGCGGGCCCGCCGCGGGTAAGGCGGCGTAGCATCTGCCCGATCGCGGCCCAGCGGATCATGGCCTCGGAGGTCTCCGGGATACGTTCGTAGTCGCGGGCCAGCCGTCGATGCGCGGTCAACCAGGCAAGGGTCCGTTCGACCACTCACCGCCGCGGGTGGACCACGAAGCCCTGCTGATCGGCCGGCTTGCGCACGATCTCCACAGTCGTACGCAAGGTGACCTTGGCCCAGTCGACCATCCGGCCGGCGAAGCCCTGATCGGCGAAGACGTGCCGCATCGACGGCACGGTCAGCACCGCGGCGACCAGGGCGCCCTTGGCGCCGTCGCGGTCCTGCCAGGAGGCCGCCAGCACCCACGCGGTCACCAGCAGCCCCAACGTGTCGGTGACGACGAACCGCTTACGGCCGTTCACCTTCTTCCCCGCGTCGTAGCCGCGCGAGTGCGCGCCCACGGTGTCCGACCCCTTGACCGACTGCGAGTCGATGACCCCCGCCGTGGGCTCGGCCTCGCGGCCCTCGACCAGGCGGATCTCTTCGCGTAGCGTGTCCACGATCCGCTGGGTGACCTGCCGCTGTTCCCACCGCTGGAACCAGCCGTACACGGTTTCCCATGGCGGGAAGTCCGCCGGAAGCTGCCGCCAGGAGCAGCCCGTGCGCACCACGTACAGGATCGCGTCCACAAGATCCCGCCGGGGCCACTTCGGCGGCCGACCCGGCTCCTTGATCAAGGGGAGCATCGGCTCGACCAGCTCCCACTGCGCATCCGTCAAGTCCGAAGGGTACGTACGCTGCCTGCCCACACCATGACTACCGAACGGACGCCGCCACCACGCCGGACACGCCGTCCGACCCCATCAGAAACACCTACTGAGTCCATAACGACGGCGGATATACTCCAGCACCGAAAGAGCTACCTGGATTCCCCGACGCGCGGCGCGTCAAGCCGCGTACTTCCGTCCAGGGCGGTGGAGGAATGCGCGCACGCTGGGAAGGCAAGAAGTTCATTTGCTAGTGGGACTCGCAGCATGGCGAGGTTGAGAAATACAATAAGAAGGGCAAGCGCCTCGGAGCCTTTGACCCGAACACTGGCGAGATGATGACAGACAGCAAGGGTAGGCCTAAAGGTCCCATTGCAGGACGGACCTGCGGGCGATGAGCTGGGTACTGCTCGCGTATGAGAAGTTCGGCGATGCCTTTGAATCGGAGGTTCAGCTCCCGGATTCTCTTGACGAAGACGTCGTCAAGTCGCTTGTTGGCGACTATCCGAACTTGCGGGGAGACTCGTTCCCGGTCGTAGGTGAGAGTCTCGATCGTCTGCAGAGGGAATATTCGATTGAAGTCGACTCAGAAAGGTTCGACTATTTCATAGAGTTCCGGATGTAGGCGAGACCGAACTACGGGGTGGCCTTGATCGCCAAGGCCACCCCGTCCTTGCCAGTCGCAGAGCACGGCAACTACTCTGCGGTTCCCCTCGTAGCGTGGAGGCGAGAACTTGAGGGATAGAGGTTCATGGCTGAGACGAGACGCCAGTTCGATCCGGAGTTCCGCGCCGGTGCGGTGCGGATCGTGCGGGAGACGGGCAAGTCGATCGCGCAGGTCGCGCGTGACCTGGGTATCAATGACGGGCCTGTGGAGCAAGCATTGTGTGTGGTATTGCCGTGGGAGCGGCTGCGGGATTTGCGGCATACAGTGCCAGCAATGCCTTCAGTAACCGGTGGAGCTGGGCGGGTGCGGCACGCGCAACTGCGATTGGCGGCGCCACGGGAGGGGCATATGGAGGCGTGGGGCGATACTTCGGACATGCGGGAAAGGGCGCCAAGCATTTCGGCGTCACTTTCAATAGGCGCAGCTCCGCACGCGGCACCGACTTTCACTGGGGCGGGAAACGCCGGTTCGGTATCCATAGTCATCGCATTCCCGGTCAACCTGCATGGAAGTCGCTTCATTACCACCACCGAGGTCGCGGGGGAATCGGAAACCATCGACCCTGGCAGGGCCGCCGGTGATCGCGTCTTGTGTGCACCTTCGGAGTGTGCGAAGTGATTGAGCCACCGTTGATCACCTTCGATGATGACCAGTATATGTATGTCTATGAGTCGGTCGAGTCACTGAGCATGAGTGTCGAATGGCCGTTCGTCGATGAGGTCGTCGGTGCCTACGACGCGCGCGGGTTCCCGCTTCGCCTCGATGTTGTAAACGAAGTGGTGACGGTCGGCATTGGCGTGGCGTCTATTCTCGATCATCATCGGATGCGCGCCTTAGCGGACCAGTTCTTTCGTCTCTGGACTTACACTGCGGCGCCGGACCCAACTCTGGCCACTGATAAGTACATCCAAGAGTTGCTGCGGAGGTATAGGGTTGCCAAAATAAGGAGACGTAAGCGAAAAAGTGCGACGCAGTAACGCGAAGCGGTGTGCGCGCAGGCTGGCTGGTCATCCGGGGCGGCGCCCGAACCAGCTCAGCCTCATGGACGGATCAACGATCGATCATGACCTACCTCGACAAGCTCTACCTTGATCAGGCAGTTGGGCTGGCGCCAGCCCGTAGTCGCGCCAGCGTGTATCGGCGCGCGCGCCGCGCTTCCGGACTTATCGTGGTGTCGTGGTTGTTCTGGGGCCGGCCTGGAGTACCGAGGCAACACCGCTCATCGACCAGGGACGTTTTCCGCTCGGGGTTGAGGCCGCGACGTTGAGTAACGCGCGACGATTAGCCCCCTTGATCAACTCAGGCACCGCGCACGCCCGGTACTACCTGTTGCACGCCGCCGTGGCGGCCGACTTTCCCGCCGGACCAGGAGAGTTGGACCGCCTCGACGCAGCCCGTTACCAAGTGCGCCGCGCCGAGGTGGTCCTAGCCGCCGCGAGCTTGCGGCACGCCGCCGCGCACCCCGATGACCACGATGCGCCCCTGCCCTACCGCGACCCGCACGGTACCCGCGTGGTCGCCGAGCACCTCAGCACCGGGGTCATCGACCTGCCGACGGTGGCCGGCGCCTATTCGGCACAGACCGGCGGCTTCCTGTCCGTCTACCGCGGGGCGGAAATCGAAGCCGGTCTGCTGCACCCGGCCAACGGGACGTTGTGTCCCGGCCCGGTGGCCCTGCCGGATGCCGGGCTTGCCGCGGCGCGTACGGTGCTGGCTGCGGCCAGCGAGGATCAACTGACCCTCGACCGACTCGACCACCTTCTGCCGGCTGCCTGCCTGTGCCAGGTGCGCGCGGGTGACGAGGCGAGTCTGCTGAGTGGGATCCTCTTCAGCACGGGTGAGCATGTGCTGCCGGCGCCGAAACCGGTGCGTCTGGCTCGGTCGCGTACGGCGGCGACCGCCCAGCTGTTGCTCCACGCTCTGCGCAGGCAGCCGCCGCAGATCGATGCGCGGACCGCCATGACTCAACTGTGTTACGAGCCCGACCGGCTCGCCGAGCTGGGCGACTCCCGGCTCGTCGACTGGGCCTTGTCCTGGCGAGGTGCGCTGCTGCGCAACGCGAGCGTCACGGCTTGGCGATGGCTGTGGTGGTGGCTCACCGAGCGCCTCGTCGAGCTACCACGCAGCCGAGAGGCGTTGGGTGACGCGCTGGCCGAGGCGCTGGTGGACAGCACCGGTAACGACGGCAACGCAGCCGAGCTCCTCGCCGCCGGGTTGCCGCAGCACCGCGATGGCGAACGCATCCACGACGTGGAGGGTGAGCTGCTCTACCCCAGCGGCAACGAGAGCGGCGACCCGTGGGCGTATGTGCAGGTGATCGCTCTTGGCGCGCGGCGCCTGCCGGAGCTGGGGGGCCCCGCGTTACGTTCGTTCACCGAGTCCGGTGAGCTCGGCCCGCATTACGTGCAGAACCTGCTCGCCACGACTGCCCACCTTTCCGTCGCCGAGTTCGGCCGCGACCTCGCCGGACGCCTGGTACGGCAGGCAGAGGAGATCAGCCACCGGCGCATGCGCTGGGAGGGGGGCCGGCTGCGGGTACCGACCCGGCTACGGGACATCGGCGATGTGCTGGACCTGGCCGGGACCGAGGGCAGCATCGCTCCCGGCCTGCGGCTGGAGCGGATGCGGCAGATCCTGGAGGAGCTGGGCTACCTGACTCTGCACCAGGGCACCCTGGCCGTGCGGCGGTGGGCCGCGTGACCGGCCACTGGAGCGACGTCCTCCAGCCCGGCAGCGCACCTCCGGCACTGCTGCGCGCCCGCGTCGTCGACGCCGAGGAGGTGCTTGTCCTCAGTTACACCGCCGACCTGCGGTTCTTCGAGCGCGTCAGCCTGGCCGAGGCCCGCGCCGCCGGTGCCCGGGTGACGGTGGTGCACGACGTTGCTGCCGATGTGGTTCCCGCCGACGACGTTCACCATGCCGGCGTGCACTACACCGACGTTCCCGTACGTTGCCGCGGCAACGGCGAGTTCCACCCCAAGCTCCTCGTCGTCGCGGGTTCCGAGCGCGCCCTCGTGGCGATCGGCTCGGGCAATGTCACCGCGAGCGGCTGGCACCACAACGGTGAGCTATGGACGACGTTGGCGGCTGACCTCGATGACTGGCCCACGACTTTCCATGACCTCGCTGCCTGGCTGCGCGAGTTGCCCAGATACCTGTACATCGACCGGTTTGGTGCCGCGCGCGTCGCCGCGGTCGCCGACACGCTCGACCGCCACCCGGCACGTACCCGCGGCCCGCAGCTGCTGCACAACCTGCACACCCCGATCGCCGGACAGCTCCCGCCGCCGACGGGCGAGGGGACGGACCTGGTGTTCGCCAGCCCGTTCCTCGATCATCAGATGGCCGCGTTGCGCCGGCTGAGCACCCACTTCGGCGCCGATCAGGTCAGCTTCGCCGTCACCATCAACGCCGCCGTCGATCCGGACCTGCTCACCGCGTGGGCGGTCGAGACGGGCGCCGACCTGTACGCCGTCGCCGACAGCCGCTATTTCCACGGAAAGCTCGTCCAGTGGAGCGACGACGACGGCACCCACGCTTTGATCGGCAGCGCCAACATCACCGCTGCGGCCATGCTCAGAACCACCGGTGAACGGCATGGCAACTGCGAGCTTGCTTTGCTGTGCCGGCTCGGTGACGCCGACCTCGCACCACCGGTCGGTGACCAACTCACCGATGCCGACGCCATGCGCAGCATCGTCGCCGAGCCCCGGCCCGAACCCGTTCGCGACGCCGGCACCCCGCGACTGCTGCGCGTCCTGCGGGACGGACCGGGCGTGCTCGTCACGGTGGTCGCCGACACTGCGGGCGACATCGACGCCCTACTCCTTCCGGAGCAGGAGCCGCACCCGTTGACGTTCGTCGACAGTGACGACCGGGTGCATCGCTTGCGGGCGGAGACTGCCGCCGTCGGCGGGTCTGTCTGCCACGTCAGGCTGGTCGACGGCACCCTGCTCGGCCCGGTACGCGTGACCGACGCGGTCGCGGTCGAGGTCCGGCCCGGCGCTGCCAGCCCGCTGCAGGACCGTCGCTTGGCCGACGTTCTCAGCGACCGGCGCCTCAGTGACCGGCTGTTCCAGGCGCTGCAGGAACTCGCTGCGGCACGGCCTGCTACCACCCCGGGAACCTACTCTGCCGGTACGGGCGGACAGCCGGAAGGATGGCGAAGGGCTGCCGAGCGGACGGTCGGGTCGACCCTCGTGCGCCTGGCGCTCGGGCGCGTCGACCACGACAACGGCGAAGCCGCCCAGGACGAGGGCCTCGACCCTGGTGATGTCGTGGACGAGACCGACAGCGATGACGACGGCATCGACCTGTTCGACGACGAAGACCACGACACGGGACTGCGTGACCCGCTCGCCGGCTCCGAGGATCCCGTCACCAGACTGCTCACCGATCCGATCACCGCCGCACGCCTCGCCGCCAGAATCGACACCCTGGTGCCGCAGACAGCCGACTGGCACGCTGGCGCACTGCTCGCCCTGATGCGCGTCACCCTCCTCGTGGCCGCCGGCGGCGGCTGGCCCACACCCGAGCACGCCGCCGAAGCAGTCGGCGCTGTCCTACGCCTGCTGACGGAACCGGCACAGGGCGACGACGACGTTGAGGCCGCACGGCGCGCGGCCGTTCTCGTCGGGCTCGCGGTCCTCGCCGCCGCGGTGGAACGCTGGGACGACAGCGCCAACACGCTGGTCGAGGCATTCGAACAATGCCGATCCCTCGCGGCGATCAACCCAGCGGACATCGACTACGACCGGCTCGCCCACTACGCGGCGGACCTGGACATTGGCTTCGGCGCCACCCTGATGACCGATTCACTGCTCGACGCCACTACGTTCCTGTTGACCTCCACACCGATCGAGCGGGCTACCGAGACAATCAGGGACGAATACCGCAACCTGGCGCTGGCGGCACCTCGCCTGCTGCGCATCCAGTCCACCGGCAACCCCTACGGCGCGGCGATGCGATTGCTTACCCGTCTCGCGCACCTCGCACCCGTCGCCGTACACGCTGACAGCCCGAAAGGCGGTGTCTACGCCGCCTGGCAACCGAAGACCTTCATCCTCCAGCGCTTCGCAACCAGCGGAACGCCGATCTCCGGCAGTCGCCATCGGCTCGCCATCGGACCGGGCGCCCACACAGAAACGCCACCGGGCGCGCCACTCGACACATGGCGCGGCGCCTTACCACCGGACCTCCTTGAACATCTCCAGAAGAGCACTCTTCTGCCCTGAGGGGAGCGCCCGGCGACGTTGTGCAGGACGCGACAGCCAGACGGATTTCGTCGTTGTCGAGTCGGTGGAGTAGCGGGCCGTCCAGCTCCTCCAGGCCCGGTACGGCACCGGGCACCGGGCACCGGGCACCGGGCACCGGGCACCGGGCACCGGGCACCGGGCACCGGGCACCGGGCACCGGGCACCGGGCACCGGGCACCGGGCAC
>DATMJT010000236.1:0-4178 GCA_035553735.1 Pilimelia sp. | reverse complement strand
CATGTCCCTGGTCAGCAACTGGCAGAAGGAGGCCGCCCGCTTCGCGCCGAGCCTGCGGGTCCACGTACACCACGGCGCCGCCCGCCGCCGCGGACCCGAGCTGGCCGCGGCGGCCGCCGACGCCGACCTGGTGGTGACCACCTACGGCACCGCCCTGCGCGACCTCGATGCCCTGCGCCGCGTCGCCTGGGAGCGGGTGGTCTGTGACGAGGCCCAGGCGATCAAGAACAGCGCCGCCCGGCAGGCGCGCGCGGTGCGGGCGCTGCCGGCCCGCTCCCGGCTGGCCCTGACCGGCACCCCGGTGGAGAACCACCTGGCCGAGCTGTGGTCGATCATGGAGTTCTGCAACCCGGGACTGCTCGGCCCGGCGGCCGCGTTCCGCCGGCGCTACCAGGAGCCCATCGAGGCGCGCGGGGACGAGCGGGCCGCCGCGGCGCTGCGCCGGGCCGCCGGCCCGTTCGTCCTGCGCCGGCTCAAGACCGACCGGTCGATCATCTCCGACCTGCCGGAGAAGCTGGAGATGAAGGTCTGGTGCCCGCTGACCCCGGAGCAGGCCAGTCTCTACCAGGCCGTGGTGGAGGACATGCTCGGCCGGATCGAGGCCAGCGAGGGCATCGAGCGGCGGGGCAACGTGATCGCCGCGATGACCCGGCTCAAGCAGGTCTGCAACCATCCGGCGCACCTGCTCAAGGACGGTTCCCGACTGGCCGGGCGCTCCGGCAAGCTGGCCCGGCTGGAGGAGCTGGCCGAGGAGATCCTGGCCGAGGGCGACAAGGCGCTGGTGTTCACCCAGTACGCCGAGTTCGGCACGCTGCTGCAGCCGTACCTCGCCGGCCGGTGCGACCGCCCGGTGCTGTGGCTGCACGGCGGCCTGTCCAAGCGGGCCCGGGACGGGCTGGTCGAGCGGTTCCAGACCGACCCCGAGCCGATGATCTTCCTGTTGTCGCTGAAGGCGGCCGGGACCGGCCTCAACCTGACCGCCGCGAACCACGTGATCCACTTGGACCGCTGGTGGAATCCGGCGGTCGAGGCCCAGGCCACCGACCGGGCCTTCCGGATCGGGCAGCACCGCAACGTGCAGGTGCGCACCCTCATCTGCGCCGGCACCATCGAGGAGCGGATCGACGAGATGATCGAGCGGAAGCGGGCGCTGGCGGAGACGGTGGTGGGCACCGGCGAGGACTGGCTGGCCGAGCTGTCCACCGCGCAGCTGCGCGAGGTGTTCCGGCTGGACCCGGCGGCGGTGGGCTGACGTGCCGGTCGGTCGGGACGGGTGGTTCGAGGCGGCGGCGCCGATCCCGGTGGAGGGCGGGGTGCGGGTGCGCACCGCCCGCGGCTCCATCGGGGCGCAGTGGTGGTCCCGGCGGTTCGTGCACCTGCTGGAGGAGACGTGCGACGGAGGGCGGCTGGCCCGGGGTCGGGCGTACGCCCGCAAGGGCCAGGTGATCGAGTACGCGGTGACCGCGGGCCTGGTCACCGCGCTGGTGCAGGGGTCGCGGCCGCAGCCGTACCGGGTGCGAATCGCGATCCCGGCGTACGCTCCGGCGACCTGGGACCTCATCTGCGCCGAGCTGGCCGGGCGGGCGCTGTACCGGGCGGCGCTGCTGGCGGGCGAGATGCCGCCGGAGATCGAGGAGGTCTTCGCCGCACTGGGCTGGCCGCTGTTCCCCGCCGCGCTGGACCTGCACTGCACGTGCCCGGACCACGGCGTACCGTGCAAGCACCTCTCGGCGGTGCTGTACGTGCTGGCCGAGGCGTTCGACGACGACCCCTTCCTGGTGCTGCGGTGGCGCGGGCGGGGACGCGAGGAGCTGCTGGCCGCGCTGCGCGGCACGGCCGTCGACCCGCCGGCGCCGGCGGATCCCCCGACCGTGCCGGACGTGCCGGACGTGCCGTTCGCCGACCGGATGGCCGACTTCTACGGCCCGGCGGTGTCGCTCGCTCGGCTGCGGGACGGTGCGGCCGGGCCGCCCACCCCGCCGGAGCTGCTGCTGCGGGCCCTGGAGCCGCCGCCGGTCACCGTGCGCCACCGACCGTTGCTGGACCTGCTGCGCCCGGCCTACCGCGCCCTGCCCGACGGGGACCCTCCGGGGTCGCCGCACGCGTCGGCGACGTAGGGTCGCGGCGGTGAGCGACATGACCTACCGCCGGTTGGGCGACTCCGGCCTCGTGGTGTCCACGGTGGGGGTGGGCTGCAACCAGTTCGGCCAGCGGGTGGACCGCGAGGGCGTGCGGGCGATCGTGGACGCCGCCCTCGACGCGGGCATCACCCTCTTCGACACCGCCGACATCTACGGCTCGCCCAAGGGCAGCTCCGAGGAGCTGCTCGGCGCCGCGCTCGCCGGCCGACGCGCCGAGGTGGTCCTGGCCACCAAGTTCGGCATGGCCATGGACGGGGTCAACGGGCCCGACCACGGCGCCCGCGGCGCCCGCCGCTACGTGGTGCGGGCGGTCGAGGCGTCCCTGCGCCGGCTGGGCACCGACCACATTGACCTCTACCAGTTCCACGAGCCGGACCCCGGCACCCCGATCGAGGAGACCCTGGGGGCGCTGGACGACCTGGTCCGCGCGGGCAAGGTGCGCTACCTGGGCAACTCGAACTTCGCCGGCTGGCAGGTGGCCGACGCGGACTGGACCGCCCGCGCCCGGGGGCTGACCCGGTTCGTCAGCGCGCAGAACCAGTACCACCTGCTGGACCGGACCGTCGAGCGCGAGGTGGCGCCGGCCTGCGAGCGGTTCGGGCTCGGGCTGCTGCCGTTCTTCCCCCTGGCGTACGGGCTGCTCACCGGCAAGTACCGGCGCGGCCAGGCCGCCCCGCCGGGCAGCCGGCTGGCCACCGAGCGCTACGCGCGGCGCCTGGCCGACGCGCCGTGGGACACCATCGAGGCGTTGGAGGAGTACGCGGCCGCGCGCGGCCGGAGCCTGCTCGACGTCGCCGTCGGCGGGTTGGCGGCCCAGCCGGCGGTGGCCTCGGTGATCGCCGGGGCCACGTCGCCCGCGCAGGTGCGGGCCAACGCCGCGGCGGCGGCGTGGCGGCCCACGGCCGAGGACCTGGCGGAGCTGAACGCGATCACCGGCCAGCCGCTTCGGGCCGGATCCTATGCGGCGTCGCAGAATCCGCCCGCCGCCCGCCGGTCGGGTCGGTAGACGCCCCGGCACGCGCCTGAGCCGTAGCGTACGGCGGTTATCGGGGCCGGTTAACAGCCATCCGCTACGGCCGAGCACGGCACCGGCCAATCCGACGCGGCGGTCGGCCCGGCCAATCCGGCACGGCGGTCGGCCCGGCCAATCCGGCACGGCACCGGTGAGCGCCTACCCCGCGGTCGGCGTCCGGTCCGCGACGAGACCACGGGCCGGTGCCACCCGGGCGGGCGGGATCAGGCGTCGTAGTCCACGACGAGGCGGTCACCCGTCGGGCTCGACTGGCAGGTGAGCACGTAGCCGGCGGCCAGCTCGTCCGGCTCCAGCGCGTAGTTGCGGGCCATGGCCACCTCGCCGTCGACGACCCGGGCGCGGCAGGTGGAGCAGACCCCGCCCCGGCAGGCGTACGGCAGCTCGGGGCGCGCCCGCAGGGCCGCGTCCAGCACCCGCTCGTGCCGCGCCATGGCGAACGTCGACACCCGGCCGTCCAACAGGATCGTGACCTCGGTCTCCCCGCTCGCCGCCGCGACCTCGGCGGGGGTCGGCGGCGGTACCGGCGAGACGTGGAACAACTCGGTGTGCACGGCGCTCGCCGGCACGCCACGATCGGCCAGCACCTCGCGCGCGGTCTCCACGAGGCCCACCGGCCCGCACAGGAACCACTCGTCGATCTCGGTTGCCGGCACGACGTCGTCGAACAGCCGGCCCAGCCGGGCGGCGTCCAGCCGGCCGGACAGCAGGTCGGCCTCCCTGGGCTCCCGGGACAGCACGTGCACGAGCTGGAACCGCGTCGGGTGGCGGTCCTTCAGCTCGGCCAGCTCCTCGGCGAACATCACGCTGCGGGCGTACCGGTTGCCGTAGATCAGCGCGACGCTGCTCGCCGCCTCGGTGTCCAGTGCGGTGGCCACGATCGACAGCACCGGGGTGATGCCGGAGCCGGCCGCCACGGCACCGTAGCGCCGGCGGCGGGCCGGGTGGAAGTCCGTGGTGAAGCGGCCGAGGGGCGGCAGCACGTCGATCGTGTCCCCGGTCCGCAG
>DATMJT010000235.1:0-6507 GCA_035553735.1 Pilimelia sp. | reverse complement strand
GGTGAGACGCCTCCGACACCGGCCCCGCTGTCGTGGGCGGCGAACGCGGCGGCCTCCCCGTCGTGGGCGGCGAACGCCGCGGCCTCCCCGTCATGGCCGGCGAGCGCGGCGGGCCCCACCGAGCAGACCTACGCCGGGGTCCCGGCCGAGCCCTGGGACGCGCCGGCGGCGGCGCGGGCCACGCCGCCGGGACCGCGGCCTCGGCCGGTACCCCGGCACCGGGGCACGGTCTACGCCTCGCGGGCGCGCCATGCGGCGTGGGGCTGAGCCCACCCGGACCAGACCGCCCCGCGCCGTACCCTGGCCGCATGCCCGACTCGCCGTACACCGACCTGGACCGGCCGCCCCTGCTCGCCCGGCCGCTGCGGCGGGCCCTGCTGGTGGAGGGCGGGCTCTGGACCGAACTCGACCTGCGCGCCGAGACCGACTCCACCAACGCCGACGCACTGGCCGCCGCACGGGCGGGCGCGGCGGAGGGCCTGGTGGTCGTGGCCGAGCGGCAGCGGGCCGGGCGGGGCCGGATGGGGCGTGCCTGGGTCTCTCCGGCCCGCGCCGGGCTCGCGGTCAGCGTGCTGCTCCGCCCCGCCGCGCCGGTGCCGGCGCGCGACTGGCCGGCGGTGCCCGCCGCGCGCTGGGGCTGGCTGCCCCTGCTGGCCGGAGTGGCGCTGGTCGAGGCGGTGCGGGCCCGCTGTGGGGTCGATGCGGTCCTCAAATGGCCCAACGACCTGCTGGTGCGGCTGGACGGCCGGGCGCGCGATGACGGGGTCGGCACCGGTCCGGCGGGTGACGACCGGGCCGGGGACCGCGTGGGTGACGACGCCGGGCGGCAACGGTACGGCAAGTGCGGCGGGATCCTGGCCGAGGCCGCGCCGGGCTCCGGGCCGTCGGCCGTGGTGGTCGGCATCGGGCTGAACGTGTCGCTGCGCGCCGACGAGCTGCCGGACACCGGCGGCGGCCCGCCGGCCACGTCCCTGCGGCTGGCGGGGGCCCGGGACGCCGACCGCGACCCGCTGCTGCGGGCGCTGCTGCGGGCACTGGCCGACTGGTACGCCCGGTGGCGGCGGGCGGGGGGCGAGGCCGAGGCCAGCGGGCTGCGGCCCGCCTACGAGCACGCCTGCGGCACGATCGGGCGCCCGGTGCTGGTGCTGCTTCCGGAGGGGGAGCGGCTGTCGGGCACGGCGACCGGCGTGGATCCCGACGGTCGGCTGGTCGTGCGGCCGGAGGACGACTCCGCGGCTCGCGCGGTGGCCGCGGGGGACGTGCGGCACCTCCGCTGACCGGCGGGTCTCCGGCAGGGACCGGGTCAGGACGCCTGCGGCTGCGTCTCCGCCCGGCAGCGCACGGCGGCCAGCTCGGGCTTCACCGCCGGGGCGGACCCCGGCGCGGGGTGGGCGGCGGGCGCGGGTTCCGCGTCACCGGCGCGGGGCGCCGGCGCGGGACGCTCCCCGCCGGCCAGGGGAGCAGCCTTGCGGAACACCATCGTGCGGTACGCCCAGAAGCGGAAGCCGGTGGCCAGCGCGACGCCCACGCAGGTGACCAGGTTCAGCGCCAGCCGGTCCTCGGCCTCGCTGAGCCCGAGGCCGTACTTGCCCAGTCCCACGGTGCCGGACTGGATCAGCATGCCGGCCAGGTTGAACCCGAAGAACAGCGTGTACTCGCGGCGGAGCGCGCTGCGCGGCCGGTCCCGGTAGGTCCAGTGCCGGTTCGCGAGGTAGGACAGTGTCGTGGTCACCACGGTGGCGATCACGGTGGCCTTGACCGCACCGATACCGATGGCCAGGTTGAAGATGACCAGGTACAGCACCGTGTTGCTGGCACCGATGACACCGAAGGCGAACGCCTCGGGACCGATGTTGCGCAGACGGGTGGGGAGCAGGCGGGCAAGACGCATCCGGCAACCTTACGGCAGCTTGGGGTCCCGGCGCATCGAGCGCCGGGCGGCGGGGGACGAGATCACGGAATCCTACTACTCTCGGTTGCACTGCCCGTGACCTCAGGTGTCCGCGGGGCCATTCCCGGGCGCCGGGAGCCGCGGGGCCCCGGGCCGGGGGCGGGCTGCGCATCGACCGTGGTCCCTGCGTCGGCGGTGGCTGCCGCCGCGGCGGACTCGGCGGCGGCGGTGGGCAGCGCGTCCGTGGCGGGTCGGAGGGCGACCGCCGGTCCCGCAGCCGCGGTCGGGACCAGGAACACGAACCGCCGGTACGACCAGAAGCGGAACAGCGTGCCGAAGCCGGTGCCCACCACGCTGGCCGCCACGAGGTCGGCCGCCGTGGTGCGGAACACGCCCGGCCAGATGGCGCCCAGCCCGTAGTGGCTGATCCACAGCACCGTCAGGGCGATGAGCAGACCCACCACGTTGAACACGAAGTACAGGGAGTACTCGCGGGTGAGGCCGGAGCGCTCGCGGTGCCGCCAGGTCCAGAACCGGTTGCCGACGAAGGCCACGCTGGCCGACACGACGGTGGCCAGGGTCTTCGCGGTCAGCGACTCCAGCCGGTGGGCCTCCAGGAGGTAGGCCAGCAGCGCCGTGTCGACGACGAACGCCACGCCCCCGACCACCCCGAACTTCCCCAGCTCGCGGACGAGGTGACCGAAGCGCTCGTACGCCCGCCGCACGATCGACTGGCCGGCGGGTCGGCTCCCGGCCGGTCGGCGTATCGGTGGAACCGCGGTCGGCGGATCGGCGGTCGGCGGGTCGGCGGTCGACGACACGGGCCGAGCCTACCGGTCGCCGACCCCCGGGGCTCGCCCATCGGGCGACGCCTCGCTGCGCGGTCGCCGGTCAGGCCGTGCCGGTCGCCGGTCAGCCCGTGCCGGTCGACCGGGGGTGCGGGTGGCGTCGGTGGCGCGGGTGGCCGCCCGGCAGCGCGGCGCCGCGGGGCAGCGCGTGGGCGTTGAGCTCCGCCAGCTCGCCGTGCAGTCGTCGGCAGCCGGGGCACTCGGCCAGGTGGGTGGCCACCTTGGTGCGGTCGCGGTCGGCCAGCCCGCCGCGCACGTAACTGCCCAGCCGGTCCGCCGCCGGCCGGCACGGCTCGCGGTCCGTGCGCCTGATGTGCTCCTGGAGGTAGATCTGGCGCAGCCGCTCGCGGGCGCGGTACGCCAGCGCCGCGACGCCGCCGGGGGTCAGCCCCATCAGGGACGCCACCTGCGCGGGGCTGCTGCCCTCGACCTCCGTGTGCCAGAGCACCCGACGCCAGCGCTCGGGCAGCTTGCCGAACGCCCGGGCGGCGTAGGAGCGGTCGAGGGCGGCCACGGTGGGATCCTGGAAGGGCTCCCCGGTCTCGTACCGGGTCAGGTCGTCGGTCAGCTCCAGCCGCCGCTCGTACTGGGCGCGGCTGGCGTACAGGTGGCGCAGCGTGGTCAGCACGTAGGCGCGGAAGGCCCGGTGCGGCCCGGCGCCGCGCCGGATGGTGTCGAGCACCTTGGCGAAGGTCTCGGCGACGAGGTCCTCGGCGTCCACCCGGTCCCGGGCCAGCACCCCGGCCAGCCCGCGGGCGGCGTGGGCGTGGCGCAGGTACAGCACGCCGTAGGCGCCGAGGTCGCCGCCGCGCAGGGCGGCGAGCAGGTCCGCGTCGTCCTGCGGGCCGCCGCCGGCGGCGCCGGCGGACTGCGGGGGTACGGGCGCAGGCACTAGCGCAGGCGTGGTCAAGGCCGCCTCCGTCGGGGGAGTTGTGGGGCGGTTCGGGCCGGTGCGCCGGCCTCTCGCCAACTTTAGGTGATTCGCTCCTTTAGTGGTACTCCCCGGTCGGTGCCCCGGTCGGATCCTCGGATGATCTCCGTGGAAGATCTGCGCACTCGTGCGCGAGGCGCCGGCAAATAGCGCGACTAAGCGCACGATCGCAATAGCTTGTGCACTTCTTCACAAGTTCCGACCAGGCTATCCCGGGTACTCAGGTCTAGGCTGAGCGAATCCCCGACGCCCGCGTCGGTGCGCCGTTCCCGCGTTTCGGTTCCGGCGCCCGCACCACCGGCCACGGTGGACGCGGGGCGACCGGGCCGGGCGAGAGCGGGCCAACAGAGGTCGGCGGGCAGGTCACCGCCGGCCGTCGAGCAGAGCCGACCTACCAAGGAGACCCGCCATGACCGCTCCGGCCACCGTTGTCCGAGGGCTCACCGAACCCCCGACCTCCCACGCCCGCCTCCTCGCCTGGGTGCGCGAGGTCGCGGAGCTGACCACGCCCGACCGCGTGGTGTGGTGCGACGGCTCGGAGGCGGAGTGGCACCGGCTCACCGAGGAGCTGGTCGAGGCGGGCACCCTGGTGCGCCTCGACCCGCGGCGCAGGCCGAACTCCTTCTGGGCGCGCACCGACCCGACCGACGTGGCGCGGGTCGAGGAGCGCACGTTCATCTGCTCGGCCGATCCCGGGGACGCCGGCCCCACCAACAACTGGATGGACCCGGCCCAGATGAAGGAGACGATGACGCGCCTGTACCGCGGCTGCATGCGCGGGCGCACGATGTACGTCGTGCCGTTCTGCATGGGTCCGGTGGACGCGCCCCGCCCGATGTTCGGGGTGGAGCTGACCGACAGCGCGTACGTCGTCGCCTCCATGCGGATCATGACCCGGATGGGCGCCGCGGTGCTCGCCGCGATGGGCGAGGACGCGCCGTTCGTGCCGGCGCTGCACTCGGTCGGTGCGCCGCTGGAGCCGGGCCAGCCGGACGTGGCGTGGCCCTGCAACGAGACCAAGTACATCTCGCACTTCCCCGAGACGCGGGAGATCTGGTCGTTCGGCTCCGGCTACGGCGGCAACTCCCTGCTCGGCAAGAAGTGCTACGCCCTGCGGATCGCCAGCGTGATGGCGCGCGACGAGGGCTGGTTGGCCGAGCACATGCTGATCCTGAAGCTCACCTCGCCCGAGGGCGTGGTGCGCTACATCGCGGCGGCGTTCCCCTCCGCCTGCGGCAAGACGAACCTGGCCATGCTGGAGCCCACCATCCCGGGCTGGACGGTGGAGACCCTCGGCGACGACATCGCCTGGCTGCGCTTCGGCGACGACGGCCGGCTCTACGCCAGCAACCCCGAGTACGGCCTGTTCGGTGTCGCGCCCGGCACCGACTGGAAGACCAACCCCAACGCCATGCGTACGCTGGCGCGCGGCAACTCCATCTTCACCAACGTCGCCCTGACCGACGACGGCGACGTGTGGTGGGAGGGCATGGGCGAGCCGCCGGCGCACCTGGTGGACTGGAAGGGCCGGGACTGGGCCCCGGGCGGCGACGAGCCGTCCAGCCACCCCAACTCACGCTTCTGCACGCCGATCACGCAGTGCCCGATCCTCGCGCCGGAGTACCACGACCCCCGCGGCGTGCCGATCGACGCGATCCTGTTCGGCGGCCGGCGCCGCACCACCGTCCCGCTGGTGACGCAGGCCCGCGACTGGGTGCACGGCGTCTACCTGGGCGCCACGCTGTCGTCGGAGACCACGGCGGCGGCCGTGGGCGAGGTGGGCGTCGTGCGGCGCGACCCCATGGCGATGCTGCCGTTCATCGGATACCACGCCGGCGACTACTTCCGGCACTGGATCGAGATGGGCAAGGGCGCCGGGGCCGGCGCCGGGGACGCGGGCAAGCTGCCGAAGATCTTCTACGTGAACTGGTTCCGCCGCGGTGAGGACGGGCGGTTCCTGTGGCCGGGGTTCGGGGAGAACTGCCGGGTGCTCAAGTGGATCGCCGAGCGACTGGACGGCCGCGCCGACGCCGTGGACACCCCGGTCGGCCAGGTGCCCACCGTCGAGGCCCTGGACCTCACCGGCCTGGACGTCGAGCCGGCCGACGTGGCCGCCGCGCTGCGGGTGGACGTGGCGGAGTGGCGCGCCGAGATCCCGCAGATCACCGAGTGGTTCGAGCAGTTCGGCGCCAAGCTGCCCGGCGTGCTGTGGGCGGAGTTGGACGCCCTGAAGGCGCGGCTGGACGCCGCCGGCTGACGCCGTGGGTCGGGCCGCGCCCGTGCGCGGCCCGACCACGGTGCGGCGCGCGGGGCCGGTGTGCGCCGCGCGCCGGGCGGGCATCATCGGCCCATGAGTGCACCGGCCACCGCCATCACCGCGACCGCGCCGCCGCCGGCCGATCCGCCGCCGCCGGCCGTGCGGGTCCTGGTGTGGCTGCTCGCCGCCACGGCGGCCGGCACCGCGGTGGCGGAGGTGCTCAACTGGGCGTACGCCCCCGAGGGCGGCCTCGCGCTCGCCGTCCGCACGAGCTGGGCGTTGCTGCGCTCCGTCGGCTTCCTGGTGCTCATCTGGCACGTGCGCCGGGGCCGGGCGGGCTCCCGGCCCTTCGGGCTGATCCTGGCGGTCACCACCGTCTTCGCGCTCGGCCGCCTGGTCGTCCCCCGCAGCGGCGAGCCGGCCCTGCCCGGGGTCGTCGGCTTCGTCGTGGTGTTCGCGCTGTGCGCGGCCGTGGTCGTTCTGCTCTACCGGTCGTCCGCCGTGGCGCAGTTCCTGCGCCGGCCCCAGCGGCGGTTCCCGTCCACGATCACGCCGACGTGGCGCGGGCGGGGCTTGTCCC
>DATMJT010000234.1:0-2898 GCA_035553735.1 Pilimelia sp. | reverse complement strand
GGCCAGCCCCACGCCGACCGAGGGCACCGGGGAGGCCGCGGAGCCGCTGTGCTTCGTCCGGGAGGGCCGCCTGGTCCGGGTCATCCGCCGGGTGCCGAACTGGCCGACCATCGAGACCCAGGTGCAGCACCTGCTCGCCGGCCCCACGGTCGCCGAGCGCGAGGCCGGTCTCACCAGCGCGCTCGCCGGCACCATGATGATCACCAGTATCCTGCTGGCCGGTGGCCGGGTGACGGTCAACCTCGGCGACGACGTCGAGGGCAGTGGCCGCAGCGACGAGATCCTCGCCTTCGGACAGCTGGTCTGCACGCTGACCTCCCGATCGGACATCCGCAGCGTGTCCTTCACCCGCGACGGCCAGCCCCTGGAGGTTCCCCGGGCCGACGGGTCGCTGGCCCGCGGCCCGCTGAGCGCCGCCGACTACGCCAGCCTCATGCCGCCGGGGTGACCCCGCTCGGCGCGCGGCGGGCGCCCGCGGCCGCCGCGGGTCTTCTCCGGCCCCCGGCCGTCCAGTAGCGTGACGCCCGGTGAGGGAGGTACCACATGAGACGAATGATGCGCTGGGTGCTCACCGGCGCCATGGCGCTGGCCGTCGCGCCGGCCGGCGCCGCCACCGCGGCACCGGCGCCGGCACCGGCCGACGAGGACATCGCCGCCCGGCTGGCGGCGGTGCCGGGGCTGTCGGTCAGCGAACGGACCGCCCCGGCGCCGTACCGGTTCTTCCTGCTGGAGTACCGGCAGCCGGTCGACCACCGCCGTCCGGCGGCGGGCAGCTTCATGCAGCGGATCACGCTGCTGCACAAGGCGACGGACCGGCCGATGGTCCTGCACACCACCGGCTACCACGTGCCCACGGTGCCGTTCCGGGCCGAGCCCACCCGCCTGGTCGACGGCAACCAGATCTCGGTCGAGCAGCGCTTCTTCACGCCGTCGCGGCCGGAGCCGGCCGACTGGTCCAGGCTGGACATCTGGCAGGCGGCGACGGACCACCACCGCCTGGTGCGGGCGCTCAAGCCGATCTACGGCGGCCGCTGGGTCTCCACCGGCGCCAGCAAGGGCGGCATGACCTCGGTCTACCACCGGCGCTTCTACCCGTCCGACGTGGCCGGCACGGTGGCCTACGTGGCGCCCAACGACGTGGTCGACCCGGTGGACTCGTACAGCCGGTTCCTGGACCGGGTGGGCACCGACGCGGCCTGCCGCGCCGCGCTGGACGCGCTCCAGCGCGAGGCGCTGCGCCGCCGGGGTGAGCTGGTCACCCGGTACGAGGCGTGGGCGCGGGCCCACGGCCGCACCTTCCACCGCACGATCGGCACCGCCGACCGGGCGTACGAGATGCTGGTGCTGGACACGCCCTGGGCGTTCTGGCAGTACCAGCTGCAGGCCGACTGCGCGAAGGTGCCGCCGGCCGACGCCTCCACCGACGACCTCTATGCCTTCCTGGACGCGGTGGCCAGCTTCGACTTCTACACCGACCAGGGCGTCGACCCGTACCTGCCGTACTACTACCAGGCCGGGACGCAGCTCGGCTCGCCGTCGCTGCACGAGCCGCACCTGCGCGGCCTGCTGCGCTACCCCGGGCTGTACGCGCCGCGTTCGTACGTGCCGCGGGAGATCCCCATGCGGTACGACCACCGGGCGATGGCGGACATCGACCGGTGGGTCCGCCGGCACGGCAGCCAGCTGCTGTTCGTGTACGGGCAGAACGACCCCTGGGGCGCCGAGCCGTTCCGCCTCGGCCGGGGCACCCGCGACTCGCTGTGGTACGAGGTGGCCGGCGGCAACCACGGTGCGAACATCGCCCAGCTCGCGGCGGCGCAGCGCGACGCGGCCACCGCGGCGCTGCTGCGCTGGGCGGACGCGGCCGCGCCATCGGCGCTGGCCGCAGGGGCCGGCGAGGGTACGGCGTTCCGTCCCGGGCTGGACGACGTCAACCCGCTGCCGCGCTTCCGTCCCCGCCTGTAGGACGGCACCGCCGCACCCGTCGCAGGATGCGGCTCCTCCCACGGGAGGAGCCGCATCCTGCTGGGGGCCGCCGGATCCGACCGGCGGGTGGAGGAGTCGCGCCGCGGCGTCCGCGACGCTGTGGGCATGACGTCACTACGGGGCACGGTGCGCGGGCACCGCCCACTCATGCTCCTCGCGTTCGCCATGGCCGCGCTCGCGCTGGTCGCGGCGGGCGGCCTGGTGCTCGACGACCGGGCGTTGGTCGGCGCGCCGATCTGGCTGAAGCCGTTCAGGTTCAGCGTGTCGTTCGCGGTCTACGCGGTGACGCTGGCCTGGTTGATCTCGCTCCTGCCGCGCTGGTGCCGGGTGGCCGGCTGGTCCGGCACGGCGATCGCGCCGGCTCCCGCGGTGGAGATGGTCGTCATCGTCGGCCAGGTGCCGCGTGGCCGGCGCAGCCACTTCAACGTGGCCACGCCGCTGGACAGTGCCCTGTGGGCGGCCATGGGGGTCACCATCGCGGGCACCAACCGGGTGCGGCTGGCCGTGTTCGCCGTGCGCGCCGGCGGGTGAGCGCCCGCGCCGCGCCGCGCTCAGCGGCCGGCCCGCCCCGCCTCGCGGGCCAGCCGCCCCACCACGGTGTCCAGGTCGCACGCCGGTCGCCGGTTGCCGGGCAGCCGCGCCAACAGCGAGCCCAGCAGGCAGGTGTTGGTCAGCGCCGCGACGACCAGGCCCGCGCCGATCGCGGCGGACAGCCAGCGCAGCCCGGGCACGGCCAGGTCGCCGAGCACCCCGGCGAGCACCAGGCCGCCGGCCACCAGCCGCACCTGCCGCTCCAGGTGCCAACGGGACCGGCCGCGCCGCACCGGCGCGCCGGCGGCCTGCCACGCCGTGATCCCGCCGTCGAGGAGGTGCACCCCGGACAGGCCCGCCTCGGCGAGCAGCCGCTGTGCC
>DATMJT010000233.1:0-3968 GCA_035553735.1 Pilimelia sp. | reverse complement strand
GCCGAACACCGTGCACGACCCGGCGAAGATCCTGCTCGATCTGGCGGTGGCGCTCGCGGTCGGCGGCGACTGCCTGGCCGACATCGCCGTGCTGCGCGCCGAACCCGGCGTCTACGGCCGGTGGCCTCGGACCCGACGGTGCCGCGCGCTGCTCATCGACGTCGATGCGACGCTCGTGACCGCGCACAGCGACAAGGAGGGCGCCGCGCCGACGTTCTCCTGTTGACTGGACCACTGGGGCCATCGGTCGTGTCGCTCGGGATCGAGTCTGCCGCGGAAGGCTACGTTTCCCGGCCATGGTCGATGGGGGCGGCGCAGATCGTGATCTGGCAACGCTGGTCGCGCCGACGATCGGACTGCCGTGCCTCCTTTCGGCCTTTGCACCGTACCGTACGTTACGGTATGGTGGCTCTGAGATGGAGATCTCGGCACAACAGGAGCTCGAATCCATGACCTCTCACGACCCTGCCGACCGCGACCGGCACGAGGAGTTCGGCAGTTTCGACGGCCGGGGCTCGGTGACCGCCGCCCTCGCCGCCCTCATCGAGAGGAGGGCCGCGTCGTGAAGATCGCCGTCACCCAGTTCCTCGCCCTGGACGGCGTAGCTCAGGGGCCTGGATCCGCAAATGAGGACCCGACCGATGGGTTCACCCGTGGAGGGTGGTTCGCGCCTCACCTAGACGAGGCGTTCGTGAAGCAGGCATCCGATTGGCTGGACCTCGCCGACGGCCTGTTGCTCGGCCGGCGTACCTACGAAGCATTCGCCCGCGACTGGCCCAAGATCGCCGAGCCCGATCCCTTCACGGGGCGGATGAACGCCCTGCCGAAATACGTCGTGAGCAACACGCTCAACGCCGGGAGTTGGAACCCGACGACCGTTCTGCACGGCGACATCCAGGAGTCAGTGGCGGCACTGAAAGCCGATGCCGGTCGCGAGGTCCAGGTCCACGGGAGCGCAAGACTCGCTGCGTCATTACTTGATGCCGGACTCGTAGACACCCTGCGCCTCGCCATCGCCCCGGTGATCATTGGCCAGGGCCGACGCCTGTTCACAGGTCACAGCGACTCCGGCCTCCGGCTTGTCGATTGCCGTACAACGCCGTCCGGTCTCGTCGTGCTCGAGTACGAGGTGACCGGCGCCGCAGCGCTTGCCGACTACCAAGGGGTCACCTCGGCCGTTTGATCTGTCGGCGACTCGGCTCGAGCGTCCGTCGTACGTAGGTCGGCCTCCCGTGCAACCGCTGAGCGCGCGAATCCGAACAGAACGAGGCCGCAGAGGATGTTGAGGAGTAGACGGCCTGGCGCCTCGCTCGCAAGTTGGCGCGGGTCACCGTCACGCTCGGTAGCGGTGCCGCATTGACGGGCGGCGCCGGTGCTGGTGTCAATTGCCGGCTGTGCTCGGCATGGCTTGGCCAGCTGCCGCGGAAAGCAGGCGCTCCCAGAGACGAGCGATCTGGGGCGGCGCCAGGGGCGGCAACGTCTGGGCGGCCCCGATCGACATGAGGTGGCCGATCTTCGCGAAGTCGGCCGCGGCCTGCTGGTCGAGACTCATCGCTTCGAACTGTTGCTGAAGGAAGTCGACGCGGGCGCGATCGATCCGATCGAGGTACTCGCGGGCGACCGGCTCACTCGAGGCCCAGCCGCGGACGGCGTTCTCCAGGTGCGGACGTCCGCCCTCGGCAGCCAAGATGTCGGCCACGATGTGCCGCAGCCGGGGCTCACCGGCTGGTTCGGGCGCGGCGTTCGCCCTTTCGATGAAGTCTTGGCTCTCCCTTGCCTCGAAGTACTCCAGCAGTGCCTGGCGGTAGGCCGGCATGCCGTCGAAGTGGTGGTAGAAGGAGCCCTTGCTGAGCCCCAGGCGGGCGGAGAGCGACTCGATCGTGACCCCACCGATCCCGGACGCGGCCAGGATCTCCAAGCCTTCGTGCAACCATCGCTCCCGGCTCCTCAAGAATCGCTCCTCATCACCGCGGGCCGGCGCCCGCTGAGCAAAAGGGCTGCATTGGTGGGCGGTGAAAGCCCAACTGCTACCCGTACCATACGGCCTGGTTTACCGGGACAGCCGGTTAGGTGGACCCGCGTTCCGCAGTTGATGGGCACATGAGCAGGTTCGGGCGGGTGTTGTGCCTGGTCAGCGGGTTGCGGTCCTGCTGAAGTGCTCGAAAACGTGGGCACACGTTTTGGCGGGTTGATGCTTGCGTGACCTGGTCGGGGTGTGGTCGGGTGCGGTCATGTACTTGCGGACGACCGCGCGGGCGAACAAGGACGGCTCGGTCGTGCGCTACCTCGCCCTGGCGCACAACCAGCGCGTCGGCGCCGCGACCAAGGCGAACGTGCTGCTCAACCTGGGCCGCGAGGACCGGCTCGACCCCGACGGGCTGCGCCGGCTGGTCCGCTCGATCAACCGCTACCTCGGCGAACCCGACCCCGACGCGGGTACCGACGCGGCCGCGGCGACCGGCACCGACACGGTCACCGACGGGCTGCGCCTGATGGCGTCGCGCCCGGCGGGTGGGGCCTGGCTGCTCGACGGGCTGTGGAAGGCCCTCGACGTGGACACCGCACTGCGCCAGGTCCTGGGCGGGCGCCGGTTCAGCACCGACGTCGAGCGGGTGCTGTTCGCGCTCGTCGCCAACCGAGCGATCGACCCGGCCTCGAAGCTGGCCGCCGCCGAATGGGCCAGCCATGACGTGGCGATCCCCGGACTGGAGGTGATGGATGAGGACCAGGCCTACCGGGCGATGGACCTGCTGGTGGAGGCCGACACCGACGCGAGCGTGCAGGAGGCGGTGTTCTTCGCCGTCGCGGACCTGCTCAACCTCGAGGTCGACCTGCTGTTCTTCGACACCACCAGCACCTACTTCGAACGCGACACCGAAGACCCCGACCCCGAACCGTCCGACAGCGAGGACGACACGAGCAGCGGCGGGCGGGGGTTCCGCCGCTACGGGCACTCCAAGGACCACCGCCGCGATCTGCCGCAGATCGTGATCGGGCTCGCCGTGACCCGCGAAGGCATCCCGGTGCGGGTCTGGTGCTGGCCGGGCAACACAGGCGACCAGGCGATTCTGCCCGAGGTCCGCGACGGGCTGCGCGGGTGGCGACTCGGGCGGGTCGTCACCGTGGTCGACCGCGGGTTCTCCTCGGAGTCGAACCTGGCCTACCTGCGCCGCGCCGGCGGGCACTACATCGCCGGGGAACGGATGCGCGACGGCTCCGCCCACGCCGCTGAAGCGCTGTCCCGCCAGGGCCGCTACCAGCAGGTCCGTGACAACCTGCGGGTCAAGGAAGTCAAGATCGCCTCCACGCCCGGAGTCCGGTGGATCATCTGTCACAACCCCGACCAGGCCGAACGCGACCAGGCCGCCCGCGACGCCGCGATCACCCGGATCACCACCGAGCTCGACCGGATCACCACCGCCCGCACCCGGGCCCGCGAGCAGGCCCGCACCCGACGCAGCGCCCACTCCGCCACCACCACCGCTACGAAGACCGCAGCCGCCCGGCGCAAGGCCGAACAGCAGGCCGAGCGCGACGAGGCCGCACACCTCAAGGCCGAATGCGCACTACGCGAGCACCCCGCGCTGGGCCGCTGGCTTCGCCAGAGCCCGTCCGGGCGCCTGATGCTGGACCGGGCGAAGATCACCGCCGAAGCCCGGCTGGACGGGAAGTACCTGCTCTCCACCTCCGACCCGGACCTGTCCGCCGAGGACGTCGCGTTGGGCTACAAGAACCTGCTCGAAGCCGAACGCAGGTTCCGCGACCTGAAGTCGACCATCGAGCTGCGCCCGGTGTTCCACCGCCTCGAACCCCGCATCCGCGCCCACGTCCTGCTCTGCTGGCTCGCGCTGCTCCTCATCCGGGTCGCCGAGCGGCGCACCGGCCAGACCTGGCGCACCATCGCCCGCGAGCTGGGCCGGCTGCACGCGATCACGCTGTCCGGGCCGGCCGGGACCGTCGTGCAGACC
>DATMJT010000232.1:0-19966 GCA_035553735.1 Pilimelia sp. | reverse complement strand
CAGCGGCACCGACCAGGACAGCGCGAATCCCCGGGGGGCGGCCGCCGAGACCGTGCATGCGCCGCCCAGTTCCTCGGCCCGGCGGCGCAGGTTGATCAGCCCGCCGGTGGGCTGGCTGCCTGCCGGGCCGACGCCGTCGTCGGTGACCTCGGCGAGCAGGACGCCGTCGGTGGCCCGAACCGCCACCCGGACCGTGGCGGCCCGGGCGTGCCGGGCGGCGTTGGACAGCGCCTCGCGCAGCACCGCCAGCAGCGCCGGGCGCAGCTCGTCGGTGATCACCGCGTCCAGCGGGCCGTCGAGCACCAGCTCGGGGCGGAATCCCAGCGCCGGACGCGCCTCGTCGACCAGCCCCCGGATCTCGGCGCGGATGTCCTCATGCCGGGGGCTCCGCAGCTCGAAGATCGCGCCCCGGATGTCGCGGATCGTGGTGTCCAGGTCGTCGACCACTCCGTTGATCCGGTCGATCACCTCCGGCCGCACGGCGTGCCGGAGCGCCGACTGCAGGTGCATGCCGGCGGCGAAGAGCCGCTGGATCACCACGTCGTGCAGGTCGCGGGCGATCCGTTCCCGGTCGCTGAGCACGGCCAGCAGCTCGCGCTCGTCCTGGGAGCGCACCCGCAGCAATGCGAGCGCGGCCTGGCCGGCGAACGTCTCGACCAGCGCCACGTCGGGCTCGCCGGCGAAGCCGATGCTGCCCTTGCGGTAGGCCACCACGAGCGCGCCGACGGTCTGCTTGTCGGCGGCCAGCGGCACCAGCAGCGCGGTTCCGGTGCTCAGCGGCACCGGCCAGGACGCCGCGGCGTCCAGCTGGTCCACCACCGCGATGGTGCGGTCGCGCAGGACGGCGGCGAACCGGCTGCCGTCCACCCGGATCGTCGCGCCGGCCAGCGCGGTGTCGTCGGCCCCGTCGCTGACCTCCACGGTCAGCTCGTCGGCGTCCTCGTCGTACAGCAGCACCAGGGCCAGGTCCGCCTCGGCCACCTCCCGGGCCCGGGTGGCGACCAGCTGCAGCGCGGTGGTGCGCTGCACCTCGCCGAGCAGCACCTCGGTGATCTCCGCGGCGGCCTCCAGCCAGCGCTGGCGGCGGCGCATCTGGGCGTAGAGCCGGGCGTTGTCGATGGCCGCGGCCGCGGCCACCGCGAGCGCGATGATCAGCTCCTCGTCGTCGTCGGTGAACTGGCCACCGGCGGTCTTCTCGGCGAGGTAGAGGTTGCCGAACACCTGGCCCCGAATGCGGATGGGCACGCCCAGGAAGCTGTGCATGGGCGGGTGGTTGGGCGGGTAGCCGTGCGCCTGCGGGTGCTTGGTGATGTCCGGCAGCCGGATCGGCCGAGGCTCGTTGATCAGCAGGCCGAGCACGCCGTGCCCGCGGGGCAGGTCGCCGATCGCGGCCCGCTGCTGCTCCGTCAGGCCGTGGGTGATGAACTCCACCAGGGAACGGTCGCCGCCGATGACGCCGAGCGCCCCGTACTTCGCGTCCGCCAGCCGGCAGGCCGAGGCGATGATGCGCTCCAGGGTGCTGCGCAGGTCCAGGTCCGCGCCGATGACGACGACGGCGTCGAGCAGCGCCCGCAGCCGTTCCCGGCTGTCCACGACCTCGCCGACCCGGTCGAGCAGCTCATGCAGCAGCTCGTCCAGCCGCACCTGCGGCAGGGGCGGGAGCTGCAGGCCCGCGCCGCGCCATTCGGCGTCCATAACGGCTGATGGTACCGAAGCCGCGACCACTTCTCGGCGGTGATCAACAACTCGTCGCCGGCGGGCCGAACGGCCCGACCCCGGACGGGCCACCGACCCGGCCGGTGCGGCCCCCGTTGCGGCGGAGAGGGACCAGGCGCCTGCGGCGGGTCGGGGCGTCCGGGCCTACGGGGTGGGTGGCCGTCGTCACCGACGACGCCGAGGTGCGGGCCGCCCCGCAGGCTCTACCCCGATGTGTCCCACCGTGTCACCAGACCACCGCTGCTGTCATCACGCGGCTGGGCTCCGAGCTCGTCAAAGGCCATCGGCGATGGCCTGGATCATGCGGGTCGACTCGTCGGCACTAAGGGCAACCTCCGCGAACCGGCGAAACACACCCCGGTACGCGTCGATCTCCTGCCGCCGGTCCATGGGGACGTCGGTCCGGCCGTAGGTGGACGCTTCCACGTAGACGACTGCGTCGTCGAACCCGCCGACCTCCAGGATGGTGAAGTTGTCGCCGAAGAACGGCCGCTCCGTAACCGTGAACGGGAGCACCCGGAGGTCGAGGTACGGACGGCCTGCCACGTCGAGCAGGTGCTCCAACTGTCCCTTCATGACCTTGCGGGTTCCGACCATGCGGTGCAGGACCGCCTCGTCGAGAACCGCGGTAACCTTCAGCGGCCGGGCCCGACCGAACGCCTCCTGCTGCCTACGCAGCCGGAGGGCCACGCGTTGGTTCGCGGCCTGCTCGTACTGTTGCCAGACGCTCCACAGGACACCCCGTGCGTAGGCCTCGGTCTGTAGCAGCCCGGGCACCAGGCATTCCTGGAAGAAGCACACGGCCACCGCCTCGGACTCCAACGCCAGGTAGTGCTCATAGCCGCGCGGGATGCTGGACTTGTACGCCGACCACCACCGCTTCTCCTTGGCCGTTCGCGCCCAGACCGTCATCGCCTCGACCGTCTCGCGGTCGTCGGCCCCGTACAGTCGCAGCATGGCGTGGAGGTCCGTCACGGAAACGCCGCTCGTCCCCGCCTCAATTCGCAAGACCTTGGACAAGTGCCACACCAGCTCGCGGGCCGCCTGCTCCTGGGTGAGGCCAGCCATCTCCCGGGCCCGCCGCAGTCCCTGGCGCAACCGGCGCCGGCTGCCTGCCGGCCCCAGCCCAAAGTTCTCATCGAGCGTCATGGTTCAGCTTCCCTCGGTTGCGCAAGGGGTGCACCATGGTGACATGCCGATCCGCCGGTTGATGCCGACCGCCCGAGGCCGGGCGTTGTCGGTCGTCTACGGCGTGGTCGTCGGGGCCAGCTCAGCCGCCGCCGCGGCCGCCGGGTTCGACGGGGCTCCTGCAGCCGGTCAGCTCGTCGGTGCGGTGACCGCCTCCATGCTCAGCGGCACCGCCGCCTGGATGACCTTCGCATACTCAGACACAACAAAAAAAACGGATGCGCAGTTTGCCATGTCGCACTAGACAGGCTGCCGACACCCCAACCGCGACAACCACAGACAACTGCCGCTGCAATACGAGCGCGACCCGGTGACACCGACGCCGACCGGCCGCGGCGGGCCCGGGCCCGCCGCGGCCGGTCGGCGTCTACTGCGGCCGGTCCGGCACCTACGTGAGCCAGGGCAGGCGCTGCACCAGTGCCGTGCCGCTCCACCAGCGGCCCAGGCCCAGCGTGTCGCCGGCGCCGATGAGCGCCAGTCCGACCAGCACCGCGGCGCTGATCAGGTGGTCGTCGAGAACGGGGTTGTTCGGCGGCGGCAGCACCACGCTCCACATCATCACGTAGAGCACCGCGCCGGCGGCCGCCGCGATCCGGATGCCGACGCCGGCGAGCAGCGCCACGCCGATGCCCAGCAGACCGAGCATGAACAGCCAGTTCGCCCACGCCGCGCCGGCGATGGAGTGGTAGAAGCCGGCGAACGGCCCCTCGGCCCCGGAGAGGAAGCCCTTGGTGGGGCTGCCGCCGTTGACCCATGCCCGCGCCTCGGGGGTGGCGAACCCGAGCCCGAACAGCTTGTCCAGGAACGCCCACAGGAACGTCGCCCCGAAGGCGATCCGGGCCCCGGCGAACACGTAGCGGGCGGCGGTGGCCGATGCGCTCCCGGTCCGCTCCGCCGGCACGGCGACGGACCCGGCCGCCCGCGGGCCACGATGCGCGATGGTAGCCATGTCTCTCACTCCTTCTGTCGTCTACCACCAATGTGCCGCCAACCGTCCGCGGAGATCAGGGCCGGAGGCACCGAAGGCCGGCGGGCCCATCGGCCCCTGTGCGGCGGCCGATCGGGTCGGCGTCGCCTACGGGGGGCAAAGGTCCCGACGCCTGCGCGACCTGGTCCTCTGGTCGGCGACCGGTGCCGGGTTCGAAGGGACGCCACGACGCAGATCGACCGGACCGCCGGGCCGGACCGCCCCGGGTCCGAGAGCGGGTACGAGCTGACCCGCCGGTTCGTCGCGGTGGTGGTGGAGCGGCTGCAGGCCACCCGGGTCCGGATGCGCGACGGCTACGGGCGCGCCGCCTGACCGACCGCCCGGACGGTGCCGCCCGCCCGGGCCCGCCTACCCGGCCGCCGGCGGCGGCGCCCCGGCCGGCACCGGGCCGGCGCGGTCGGGCGCCTCGACGTCGTAGCGCAGCAGGCCGTCGGCGCACCGCCTGGCTCCGGCAGAGGGCGGGTGGCCGGTCAGCCGCCCGTCGTGCGCCAGGTGGCACACCGGCGTGTCCGTGGCCAGCGTGACGAAGTCGGCGATCAGCCGCCGGTGGCAGCGCCACCACAGGCTCTCGCTGCACATCACAGCGGTGCGCCCCGACGCCACGTCGGCCAGCAGGTCCACCACCGCGGCCCGGAACTCCTCGCCGCGCATGTGGGCGGCGTAGCCGCGAAAGGACGCCACCCGCCACCACGTGTCCGGGGAGTCCGCGCCGGCCCGCCGGCGGCCGCCGAGCCGCCCGTCCCACCGGTAGCGCACGCCGGCGGCGGGCAGCCAGCGGGCCATCTCGTCCCGCGCCGTGTGGGGGTGCGCCCGGCTGCCCGGGTAGCGCCGCACGTCCACCACCAGGGTCACGCCGGCGCCGCGCAGCAGCGCGGCTAGCTCCTCGGCGCCGGCGGCGCCGTGGCCGACGGTGAGCAGGGGTGCCGTCATGCCGCTGTCATACCCGCGACGCGGCGCGCTCAGTGCCGGGCCTGGGACATCCCCTGGTCCGGCGGGAAGCCGAACACGTACCGGCGACGCACCTCGTCGGTGTCGTCATACTCGCACTCCAGGTGGCTCACCACGTCGACCACGCCGGGCACGCCGCGCACCAGCCGGATGATGATGTCGACGGTGCTGCGCCGCCCCACCTGGCCGGTCACGGTGACCACGCCGTCGACGACCTCGACGCGGACGTCGCGCGGGTCGGCGGCCAGCGTGCGGCCCAGCACCTCCTCCACGACGTCGCGGCGGATCTCGGCGTCGCCGCGCGAGAAGGGCCGCAGCAGGTCCCGGCGGGACACCAGGCCGACCAGCCGGCCGGACTCGTCCACCACCGGCAGCCGCTTGACCCGGCGCTGCTCCATGAGCCGGGCCGCCTGGGCCAGCGGGGTCTCCGGTCGCACCGTGACCGCCGGGCTGGTCATCAGCTCCGCCGCCGTGTCGCCGGTCGCCTTTTCCCGCGCCGAGCGGCGCAGCAGGCGGTCGAGGAGCCGGGAGTGCGGCTCCGCCCCGTCGAACTCCACCTTGTGCAGCAGGTCGGCCTCCGAGACCACGCCGAGCACGCGGTCGTCGGCGTCGACCACCGGCACGGCACTGACCTCGCAGTCGGCCAGCACGTCGACGAGCTGCTTGTACGAGGTGTCCCCGCGGGCCACCACCACGGCGTCGGTCATCACGTCGCGCACCAGCATGGACTGCATCGGTCCTACCCCTCCTCGTTGGCCGGCACGGGCGGCTCGGTCAGCCCGCGCACGTACGGGTCGGTCTCGCCGGCCACCGCGGCGAGCCGCAGCTTGACGTCGACCGCCACCGCGCCGGACGGCCCGACCAGCACCGGGTTGAGGTCCAGCTCGGCGACCTCGGGCAGGTCCTCGGCCATCCGCCCCACCCGCAGCAGCAGGTCCTCCAGGGCCGCGGTGTCCGCGGGCGCCACCCCCCGGTAGCCGGTGAGCAGCGGCGCCCCGCGCAGCGACCGCCACATGCGCGCGGCGTCGACGTCGGTCAGCGGCAGCAGCCGGAACGCCCGGTCGGCGAGCAGGTCGGTGTATACCCCGCCGAGCCCCAGCATCACCACGGAGCCGAACACCGGGTCGTGCACCAGGCCGGTGACCACCTCGACGCCGGGGTCCGCCATCGGCTGGACCACCACCCGCGGCGCGTCCCGGCCGAGCGCGGCGGCGACCGCCCGGTAGGCCCCGCGCACCTCGTCGGCGTCGGCCAGGCCCAGGCGCACCACGCCGAGGTCCGACTTGTGCACCAGCTCGGGGTCGGCGGCCTTGAGCGCCACCGGGTAGCCCAGCTCCACCGCGGTGGCCACCGCGTCCGCCTCGCTGCCGGCGAGTCGGGCGGCGATCACCGGGATCCGGTAGCAGGCCAGCAGCCGGGCCGCCACGTCCGCCGGCTGCCAGCCGCCGCCGGCGGCCAGCGCCTCCGCCAGGATCTCGCGGGCCGCGCCGCCGTCCACGCCGGACAGCGTGGGGCGCTGTCCGTGCGGGGCGCGGCGCCACTGCGCGTAGCAGACGGCGCGGCCCATGGCGCGGACCGCCTCCTCGGGCAGCGGGTAGACCGGCACCCGCCGGGTGCCCAGCGTCACCGGGGCGTCGGGGGCGCCCACCACGGCGACCGCGCACGGCAGGTCGGGGTGGTCGTCCACGATGGCGGCCAGCGCGGCCAGCGACCCGGCCAGGTCGTTGGTGCGGGTCGCCACGAACGGGATGACCAGCGCGTCCACCTCGCCGCTGCGGGCCAGCTCGGCGACCGCGCCGGCCAGGGTCTGCGGGTTGGCCTCCGCGCCCAGGTCCACCGGGTTCGCCCGGCCGGCGGCGGCCGGCGCCAGCCGGGCGATCGCCGCCTGCACCGGCGCGGACAGCTCCGGCACCACCAGGTCGGCGGCGGCCGCGGCGTCCGCCGCCAGCACGTTGAGCCCGCCGGCGTTGCCCAGTACGCCGAGCCGGTCGCCGGCCGGCAGCGGCTGGTCGACCAGCAGGCGGGCGGCGTCGAGCAGCTCGCTGAGCGTGTCGGTGCGGATCACCCCGGCCTGGGCGAACAGGGTGTCCACCATGGTGTCCGGGACCGCGGCGGCGGCCGTGTGCGAGGCGCCGGCCCGCTGCCCGCCGGTCGACCGGCCGCTCTTGACGGCCAGCACCGGCTTGCGCCGGGACAGCTCCCGGGCCACCCACGCGAAGCGGCGGGGGTTGCCGAAGGACTCCAGGTAGAGCGCCACCGCCCGGGTGGCGGGGTCGCCGTACCAGTAGGCCAGCAGGTCGTTGCCGCTGACGTCGGCCTTGTTGCCCAGCGAGACGAAGCTGGAGATGCCGGCGCCGCTGCGGGCGGCCGCGTCCAGCAGCGCGATCCCGACCGCGCCGGACTGCGAGGCGACCGCCAGGCCGCCGGGCGGCGGCAGGGTCGGCGCGAACGTGGCGGTGAGGCGCACGTGCGGATCGGTGTTGAGCACCCCCAGGCAGTTGGGCCCGACCAGTCGCATCCCGTGCGCCCGGGCCAGCCGGACCAGCTCGGCCTGGGCCCTGGCGCCCGCGGACCCCGACTCCCCCAGCCCCGAGGTGAGGAGGACCGCCGCGCGGGTGCCGGCCGCCGCGCAGTCGGCGACCACGTCGCGCACGGCTCCGGCGGGCACGGCGACCACCGCCAGGTCCACCGGGCGCCCGATGGCGCCCACCGACGGGTACGCGGCGATCCCGGCCACCTCGTCGGCGCGGGGGTTGACCGGGTACACCGGGCCGGTGAAGCCACCGGCCAGCAGCGCCCGGAGCACCTCGTGCCCGATGCCGCCGGGCATCCGGCCGGCGCCGATCACCGCGACGGACTCCGGCGCCAGCAGCGGCCGCATCGAGCGCAGCTCGGCGGTGCGGTTGCGGGCGCCCAGCGTGGCGATGGTGGCGTCGTCCGGCGCGGTCGGCACCCGCACCCGCACCTGGCCCAGCTCCGCGCCGCTGACCCGGGTCACCGACGGGCTCAGGTTGGCGCTGACCCGCAGCATGCGGCCGTTGCTGGCCAGCACGTCACCCAGCAGCTCGGCGATGCCCGCCCGGCGGGCGGCGCCGGCCAGGTGCTCCAGCAGCAGGGTGCCGATGCCCTCGCCCTGCCGGGCGTCGTCGACGAACACGGCGAACTCGGCCGAGCCGGGGCCGACCCGCTCGAACGAGGCCACCCCCACCGCCGTGCCGGCGTCCTCGGCCAGCAGCGCGGCGTGCTCGCCGTCCGGCGCGCGGACCAGTCGGCGCACCTCCTCCTCGGGCGCCGCGCCGGCCCGGAAGAAGCGCACGTAGCGGCTCTGCTCCGAGGCGCGCCCGTACAGCCGCCGCACCGCGTCGGCGTCGGCGGGGCCGACCGGCCGCACCCGTACCACCCGACCGGCCACGGTCAGGGCGTCCACACCACCGTCTGTCATCGCAGCCCCTCAGCAGATCCCGCAGGCGCCCGGCCCGGCCCACCGCCGGCACCGCGCCGGTCGGGCCTGTTCCAGTCTGTCGCGTCTGTCGCGTTGTGCGTCGGCCATCCGGCGCGGTCGCCGGGTCGGCGGCGCGCCGCCGACCGGCCGGCTCCGCTGCGGCGCCGGCCGCGCGCGCCCCCGTTCGGTCAGGACCAGGGCCAGCGCCAGTCCCGCACCTCGGGCAGGTCCTCCCCGGTCTGCCGGATGTACTGGCGGTGCCGGACCCGCCGGTCGTGCATCTCCTGACGCACGGCCGCGGCCCGCCGGGCCAGGCCCGGCACCCGGTCGATCACGTCCATGACCAGGTGGTAGCGGTCCACGTCGTTGCGCACCAGCATGTCGAACGGCGTGGTGGTGGTGCCCTCCTCCTTGTAGCCGCGCACGTGCAGGTTGTCGTGCCCGGTGCGGCGGTAGGTGAGCCGGTGGATCAGCCAGGGGTAGCCGTGGTACGCGAAGATGATCGGCCGGTCGGTGGTGAACAGCGCGTCGAACTCGGCGTCGGGCAGCCCGTGCGGGTGCTCGGACTCCGGCTGGAGTCGCATCAGGTCGACCACGTTGATCAGGCGTACCCGCAGCTCCGGCAGGTGGTGTCGGAGCAGGTCCGCGGCGGCCAGCGCCTCCACGGTGGGCACGTCGCCGGCGCAGGCCAGCACCACGTCCGGGTCACCCCCGTCGTTGCTCGCCCAGTCCCAGATGCCCACGCCGCGGGCGCAGTGCAGGGCGGCCGCCTCGACGTCCAGCCAGGTCGGCTGCGGCTGCTTGCCCGCGACGATCACGTTGATGTAGTTGCGGGTGCGCAGACAGTGGTCGGTCACCGACAGCAGGGTGTTGGCGTCCGGCGGCAGGTAGACCCGGATCACGTCGGCCTTCTTGTTCACCACGTGGTCGATGAAGCCGGGGTCCTGGTGCGAGAAGCCGTTGTGGTCCTGGCGCCACACGTGCGAGGTGAGCAGGTAGTTCAACGACGGGATCGGGTGCCGCCAGCGCAGCTCCCGGATCGTCTTGAGCCACTTGGCGTGCTGGTTGACCATCGAGTCGACGATGTGGATGAACGCCTCGTAGCAGCTGAACAGGCCGTGCCGGCCGGTGAGCAGGTAGCCCTCCAGCCAGCCCTGGCAGGTGTGCTCGGACAGGATCTCCATCACCCGGCCGCGCGGGCCCAGGTGCTGGTCGGTGCCCACCACGTCGCCGCGCCACACCTTGTCGGTGACCTCCAGCACGGCGCCGAGCCGGTTGGACTCGGTCTCGTCGGGCCCCACCAGGCGGATGTTGCGGTACGGCTCGTTGGCGGTCAGCACGTCGCGCAGCCAGCCGCCCAGCACCCGGGTCGGCTCGGCCATCGACTCGCCCGGGGCGGCCACCTTCACCCCGTACGCCCGGAAGTCAGGCAGCTCCAGCTCCCGGGTGAGCGCGCCGCCGTTGGCGTGCGGGCTGGCCCCCATGCGCAGCGCCCCGGTGGGCAGCCAGTCGACGATCTCGCGGCGGGGCGCGCCGGCGTCGTCGAACAGCTCCTCGGGCCGGTAGGTGCGCATCCACGCCTCCAGCTGGGCCAGGTGCGCGTCGTCGTCGCGGGCGGTGCTCAGCGGCACCTGGTGGGAGCGCCAGGTGCCCTCCACCGGCAGCCCGGCCACCTCCTTCGGCCCGGTCCAGCCCTTGGGGGTGCGCAGCACGATCATCGGCCAGCGCGGGCGGGCGGTGTCGCCCTCGGTACGGGCGCGGCGCTGGATGTCGGCGATCCGGTCGAAGACCTCGTCCAGGGTGGCCGCCATGAGCTGGTGCATGGTGTGCGGGTCGTCGCCGGCGACGAGGTAGGGCTCGTAGCCGTAGCCCACCAGCAGCGCCGCCAGCTCGTCGTCGCCGATGCGGGCCAGCACGGTGGGATTGGCGATCTTGTAACCGTTGAGGTGCAGGATCGGCAGCACCGCGCCGTCGCCGACGGGGTCGAGGAACTTGTTGGAGTGCCAGGCCGCGGCCAGCGGTCCGGTCTCGGCCTCCCCGTCGCCGACCACGCACACCGCCACCAGGTCCGGGTTGTCGAACACCGCGCCGTAGGCGTGCGACAGCGAGTAGCCCAGCTCGCCGCCCTCGTGGATGGACCCGGGCGTCTCCGGCGCGACGTGGCTGGGCACGCCGCCGGGGAACGAGAACTGCGTGAACAGCCGCTTCATCCCCGCCTCGTCGCGGCCGACCGACGGGTAGACCTCGCTGTAGACGCCCTCCAGCCACACGTTGGCCACCAGGCCCGGGCCGCCGTGCCCGGGACCGGTAATGTAGATCATTTCCTGGGACCGCGCGGTGATGATCCGGTTCAGGTGCGCGTACACGAAGTTCAGGCCGGGGGTGGTGCCCCAGTGCCCCAGCAGTCGCGGCTTGACGTGCTCCGGTCGGATCGGCTGGCGCAGCAGCGGGTTGTCCATGAGGTAGATCTGGCCGACCGACAGGTAGTTGGCCGCCCGCCAGTAGGCGTCGATCCGGCGCAGCTCCTCCTCCGACAGGGGCGTCGCGTCGCTGGTGCGCAGGGCGGCTCCGCTGATTGGCATGCTGACTCCTCGGGCATCGGGGTCGACCGGTCCGATTCAACCGCCTTGTCCGGCACCGGCGTCGGGGAACGGCCGAGCCGGCCGCGGCGCTGTCATTGGATCGCCGGGCCGGGGGGTCGGGGCAGGGTCTGCCGGATCCCGTGCAGGGGACCTTCGGCCCGGCCGGTGACCGCGGCCAGCACCTCCCGGACCTCCTCGGCGATCGCCCGCTCCTCGTCGGTGGGCACCACGCACACCGCGACCCGGCACCCGCCCGGCGAGATCACCCGGGCGGCGTCGCCCGGAGCGGCGTTGCGGCCCGGGTCGACCGCGATGCCCAGCGGCTCCAGGCCCGCCAGGACCCGGGCCCGCACCACCGCGCTGTGCTCTCCCACGCCGCCGGTGAACGCGACCGCGTCCAGCCGGCCGAGCACCGCGTGGTAGGCGCCCAGGTACTTGCGGATCCGGTGGCAGTACACGTCCAGCGCCAGCGTCGCGGCCGGGTCGTCGTCCGCCGCCCGGCGCTGCACCGCGCGCAGGTCGCTGTCCCCGCACAGGCCGCGCAGCCCGCCCCGGTGGGTGTAGGAGTCCTCGATCTCGTCCAGGCCCAGGCCGGCGTGCCGGGCCAGGTGGAACGTCACCGCCGGGTCCAGGTCGCCGACCCGGGTGCCCATCACCAGGCCCTCCAGCGGGGTCAGGCCCATCGAGGTCTCGACGCTGCGCCCGCCGGCCACCGCGCAGGCGCTTGCCCCGTTGCCCAGGTGCAGCACGACGGTGTTCAGCTCGCGCACCGGCCGGTCCAGCAGGGCGGCCGTCGCGCGGCTGACGAAGCGGTGCGAGGTGCCGTGGAAGCCGTACCGGCGGATGCCGTGCCGGGCCGCCAGGTCGGCGTCCAGCGCGTAGGTCGCGGCGGCCGGTGGCAGCGTGGCGTGGAAGGCGGTGTCGAACACCGCCACGTGCGGCACGTCCGGGCGCAGCCGCCGGGCGACCTCGATGACGGCCAGGTTCGCCGGGTTGTGCAGCGGCGCCAGCGGGACGAGTGCGCCGATCGCCGCCACCACGCCGTCGTCGAGCACCGTGGGGGCGCGGAACCGGGTCCCGCCGTGCACCACCCGGTGCCCGACGGCGCGCAGCGGCCGCCGCGCCAGGTCCAGCTCCGCGGCGACCCGCGCGGCGGCCGAGGCGTGGTCGGGCGTCGGCGAGCCGGGCTCCCCGACGCGCTCCACCAGCCCGCCGGCCACGGCGCCCGCCGGTGCGCCGTCGGCGCCGACGTCGAACAGCCGGTAGCGCAGTGACGAGGAGCCGGCGTTCAGGACCAGGATCATGACGCCCTCACCCTATCGCCGCCGCCGGGCGCTGGCGTCCGCGCCGCTGGGGCGGCGCTCAGCGGCCGAGCAGGGCGAGAAGGTGCCGGGCGAGGTCGCGCGGATTCTCCTCGGCCATGTGGTGCCCGCTGTCGATCGCCGCGCCGTGCACATCCGGAGCCCACCGCCGCCAGATGGACAGCGGGTCGCCGTAGAGCTCCACCATGTCGTCGCGGGTGGACCAGCCGAACAGCGTCGGGCACGTGATCGTCCGGCCGGCGGCCCGGTCGGCGTCGTCGGCGGCCCGGTCGACGGTCAGCCCGGCCCGGTAGTCCTCGCACATGGCGTAGACGGTGGCCGGGTCGTGGATGGCCGCGCGGAAGTCCGCGTACGCCTCCTCGCCCATCACCTGCGGGCCGGTGGCGTACCAGGCGTCCGGGTCGGCGTTGATCACCCGCTCGGCGGGGGTGTCGGTCTGCCCGAGGAACCACCAGTGCCACCAGCGGGCGGCGAAGCGGGCATCGGCGCGGGCCAGCGCCTCGCCGATCGGGATGCCGTCGAGCACGGCCAGGTGGCTGACGGCGCGCGGGTGGTCCAGCGCCAGGCGCATCGCCACGTAGCAGCCCCGGTCGTGCCCGGCCACGGCGAACCGCTCGTGGCCGAGCGCGCGCATCAGGCGCACGGCGTCGCCGGCCATGGCGCGTTTGCCGTAGGGCGCGTGGTCCGGGGTGGTGGCGGGCTTGTCGGAACGGCCGTAACCGCGCAGGTCCGGGCAGACGACCGTGTACCCCGCGCCAACCAGCAGCGGGGCCACCCGGTGCCAGGTAGCGTGGGTGCGAGGGTGTCCGTGCAGCAGCAGCACGGGCGGGCCGGACCCGCCGTGGCGGACCCGGAGCCGCAGCCCGCCGACATCGATGAACTCCAGGCTGAATCCCGCGAAGAACATGACCTGATGCTGCCCGACCCGGCGGCCCGGCGCCCGCCGGGCGGGCGGATCGCCCGGCCCGGCCACCCGGGCCCGTCCGCCCGTGGGCGGTGTCGGCCCCCGAGCGCGGTCCGGGGCGGCCGAACCGACGTAGCGAGGCGCCGGGGCCCGCCATTGCCTCAGGCCAACGGAGCACGGACCGAACGGGAATGACCGGAAACGGAGGAACGGCGATGCGGGCAACTCTGGTGCGCTGGACCGGCGGGCTCGCGCTCGTCGCCGGTGTGGTCCTGGCCGCGCCGGCTCCGGCGCGGGCGGCCCCGGCGGCCGCCATCCAGTTGGCGGGTACGGGGACCGCGACGGGCGGCGCGGTCGGGCAACAGGCGGCCGCGGCGCCGCGGGCGATGTGGCTGTGGAGCCGGGCCGACCCGGCCGCCGTGATCCACTTCGCGGTCGCGCGGGGCGTGGCGGAGATCTACGCGGCCGTGCCGTGGAACGTCGGCGCCAGCGGTGACCTGCCGCGCCTGCAGGATCTCAAGCAGCGCGCGGACGCTGCCGGCATCCGGCTGTCGGCGCTCGGCGGGGATCCCGAGTGGGCGGTCAACCACTGGGCGGCGCGGACGTGGCAGCGCTCGGCGATGGAGACCGGCCTGTTTGCCGCCACCCACGTCGACGTCGAGCCGTACGTGCTGGACCGCTGGAACACCGACCGGGCCGGCACGGTGAGCGCGTTCCTCGGCATGCTCGACGCGATGCGGGCCAACGACCCCAGGCCGCTGGAGGCGGACGTGCCGTTCTGGTACGGCGGCATCGCCGCCGGCGGCCGCACCCTGGCCGACGAGGTGCTCGACCGGGTCGACGCGGTGACCGTGATGAGCTACCGGGACACCGCGACGGGACCGAACTCGATGGCCGACGTCGCGGCCGACATGCTGGTGCGCGGCACGGCGTCCGGCACCCCGGTGCGGCTGGGCGCGGAGACGCACCCGCTGCCCGACTGCCCGTACTGCACGTTCGCCGAGGAGGGCCAGGCCGCCATGCTCAGCACCCTGGCCGCGGTGGACGCCGCCGTGTCGGGCTACCAGGCGTACGCGGGGATCGCCGTACACCACTACGACTCCTGGCGGGTCCTCGGTCCGTAACCGGCGGGCGAGCCGCCGACCGCTGCCACGACCGTGCCGGCGCGACGACAACGCCGGTCGCGCGCCGCGGTGTCGCGCGAGCGGCGTTCAGTCGACGATCTCGACGACCTGTTCGGCGGGCAGTCGGGGGGTGCGCGGCGGGCCGGCGTGGTCGGGGTCCGCGCGGCCGAGCCGCACGGCCAGGTGCGGGTGCCCCACGCCGGACAGGGCCCGGCGCAGCGCCTCCCGGGTGAACGGCACCTCGATCGGGGCGCTGAACGGCAGCAGGGTCACCCCGTGCTCGGTGGCCGCCAGCCACGCCGCGCTGAGCGCCTCGCCGGCGCGCAGCCAGTCCCCCGCCTCGTCACCGTCGCCGTAGAGCACCGCGTACGTCGCCCGCGCGTCGTGGCCTTCGCCCGCCGGCAGCGTGCCGGCCACGCCGAAGTCACGCTCCGGGACCGTGGTGCGCGGCGCCTCGGCCGGGATCGCGGAGGCCGGCACCCCGGTGCCCGCCGGCCGGGCGCCGCCCACCCACGCCGCCAGCTCCGCCCGCTGCCGCTCGTCCGCCGCCTCGGCCAGCTCCGCGCGCTCGACGGCCACGGCGAGGTCCACCACCTCCGCGGGCCGGAGCACGTGGAGCCCCGCACCCTCGGCGAGCGCGGCGGCGACCACCGCCGCCAGGGCGGCCGGCGCCACCGGCTCGTCGGTGACCGTCCGCCGGTCCGTGCGGCGCAGGAGCGTGGCCTGGAAGCGGCGCATGGCGGCCGGGTCGGCGGGGCCCCGGTCCACCGCGCGCAGCACGGCCACCGGCTGCGCCGGGTCGGGCACCAGGCTCCCGTCCGCCCCGGCGTCGCCGGGCTGCCGGCCCGCGGTCCGGGCGACCTCGTAGCGCCAGCCCTCCGCGTCGAGCGCCACCCGCGCGTGGTGCAGCGCCGCACCACAGCTGAGCAGCATGAGCCGGCCGTCGGGATCGGCGGCGCGCAGCTGTCGGCCGGGCTCGACCCGCAGCTGCAGCTCCGCCGTCCGGCGCCGCAGCGTCCAGCGCCACGGTTGGGTGTTGTGCACCGACGGGGCGTGGCGCGCGGCGTGGGCCGCCTGCTCCAGCGCCGGAGCCGCGGCGGCCCCGCTGCTCCCGCTCATGCCATCCCCCGACCCAGCCGTGTCCCCATGGTCCGATCCTCCCGCGGCGTCCGAACGGTTCGAGCCTAACCGCCGGCCCCGCCGGGCACCCCGGCGATCAGCCGGCGGCCGCGACCGCCCGGCCGTCGCCGGTCGCGGCGTCGGCGTCGGCGTCGGCGTCGGCGTCGGCGTCGGCGTCGGCAGCGTGCGCTGGGCTACGCTTCCTGGCGCCCTGACCCGACCGGGAGCCACCGATGACCCTGCTGCTCGTCTTCGCCGCCGTCCTGCTGCTCGCGGTGCTGGTGTCCGCGCTGGCCCGGCGCACCATCCTGTCCACGGCCGTGCTGTTCCTGGCCGCCGGCTTCCTCGTGGGCGACGGCGTGCTGGGCTGGGTGGAGGTCACCCCGGCGTCGCCCGTGGTCGGCTCCCTGGCCGAGCTGGCACTGTTCGCCGTGCTGTTCACCGACGGCATGCGGGTGGGCTGGACGGACCTGCGCTCGGCCTGGCGGCTGCCCGGGCGCGCCCTGGGCTGGGGCCTGCCGCTGACGCTGCTGATCACCGCGGTACTCGCCCACTACGTCGCCGGGCTGGGCTGGGTGGAGTCGCTGCTCATCGGCGCCGTCCTGGCGCCCACCGACCCGGTGTTCGCGGCCGCGCTGGTCGGCAACGACAAGGTGCCCGGCCGGCTGCGGCACCTGCTCAACGTGGAGTCGGGGGTCAACGACGGGCTGGCCCTGCCGTTCGTCGTGGTGCTGCTGGCGGTGGTCGCCGGCTCCGGGGACCTGCACCTGGGCGCGCTGGGGCTGGAGCTGGCGATCGGCGTCGCGATCGGCGTGGCGGTGCCGTGGTTGGCCATCCGCCTGGAGCGGACCCGCTTCTTCGCGGTGTCGGCCGACTATCTGCCGCTCAACGCGGTGGCCATCGGGCTGCTGGTGCTGGCGCTGGGCAAGGTCACCCACGGCAACCTGTTCCTGGCCGCGTTCGCCGCCGGCATCACGGTGGCCACCGTCGGCGCCGCCCAGCGGGAGGCGTTCGAGCACTTCGGTGAGCTGGTGGCCGAGATCCTGAAGCTGGCCGCGCTGCTGGTCTTCGGCGCGTTGATCACTCCGGTGTTCCTGGGCGAGATCCCGTGGACCGGGTGGGTCTTCGCGGTGCTCGCGCTGGTCGCGGCGCGGCCGATCGCGCTGTGGTTGTCGTTCCTGGGCACCGGGCTCGGACTGCGGGAGCAGCTCGCCGCCGCCTGGTTCGGCCCGAAGGGCTTCGCGTCGGTCGTCTACGGGCTGCTCGTGCTCGCCTCCGGCATCGGCGCCGCCGATCTGATCTTCCACCTGGTGGCGCTGACCATCGTGCTGTCGATCGTGGCGCACTCCTCCACCGACGTCGTGGTGGCCCGTGCGTTCGATGACGCCCACCTGCCCGCGTGGCGCGACCGCTACGGGCGGGCCCGCGCGCTCCTGCGCCTGGACCGGCGCCGCCGGGCCGCGTCCGCCGACCGCGCCGCCGCACCCGCCGGCACCGCGGACGGGTCCGACGACCCCGCAGGCGCACCCGTCGGGCCCGCCGGCACCGCGGGCGGGCCCGACGACCGAACCGGACCACCGGCCGCTCCCTGACCTCGCCCCGTACGGGTACCCGCGCCGCCGCCGCGCCGGCGGCGCCGGTCCTTCCGGCGCGGCGGCGCCGCCCCCGGCCCGGCGCCCAACGTGGATCGGGCTGCGCCGGGTGGGCGGCGTGCGGCCGACGGTTCGCGGCATGACCCGGCACCGGTGGGGCACGATGGGGGCATGCCGCAGCCGCACGCCGCCTCCTATGTCGCTCCGACCGGCGAGTTCACCCGCGACCAGCGATACATCGCCACCCGCATCACCGCCGACGGCCGGGACGGCTTCCCGGTCGAGCCGGGCCGTTACCGCCTGGTGGTGAGCCGCGCGTGCCCGTGGGCGAACCGGGCGATCATCGTCCGGCGCCTGCTCGGGCTCGAGGACGCCCTGTCGATGGGGGTCGCCGGGCCGACCCACGACGCGCGGAGCTGGACCTTCGACCTGGACCCGGACGGGCGGGACCCGGTGCTGGGCATCAGTCGCCTGGAGGAGGCCTACGTCGCCCGGTTCCCCGGCTACGAGCGCGGGATCACCGTCCCGGCGATCGTCGACATCCCGACCGGGCAGGTGGTCACCAACGACTACGCGCAGCTCACGCTCGACCTGTCCACGCAGTGGGCGGCACACCACCGGCCCGGCGCCCCGGACCTCTACCCGCAGCCCCTGCGGGAGGAGATCGACGAGGTGAACCGCGCGGTGTTCGCCGACGTCAACAACGGTGTGTACCGCTGCGGCTTCGCCGGCAGCCAGGCCGCGTACGAGCGGGCGTACCGGCGGCTCTTCGCCCGGCTCGACTGGCTGTCGGAGCGGCTGGCCGACCGCCGGTACCTGGTGGGCGACACGATCACCGAGGCCGACGTCCGGCTGTTCACGACGCTGGTGCGCTTCGACCCGGTCTACCACGGCCACTTCAAGTGCAACCGGCACAAGCTCACCGAACTGCCGGTGCTGTGGGCCTACGCCCGGGACCTGTTCCAGACCCCCGGCTTCGGTGACACGGTGGACTTCGACCACATCAAGCGGCACTACTACGAGGTGCACCGCGACATCAACCCGACCGGGATCGTGCCCGCGGGCCCCGACCTGTCCGGCTGGCTGACGCCGCACGGCCGGGAGTCGCTGGGCGGGCGTCCGTTCGGTGACGGCACCCCGCCCCCACCGCCGCCGGCGGCCGAGGTCGTCCCGGCCCCGCACACGCCGGCCGGCGCCGGCCCGGACCCGGCGTGACCGCGTGGCTCGCCGGCACGGGTGGGTCGCGGACACCGGCGCGACCGGTCGGCCGGGGCGCCGGACACCGGCGCGACCGGTCAGTCGCGGCGCCGGACACCCGTCGCGCGGCGCCGTCGGGCCGTCAGACCGGCCCACGAGACGGCGACCGCCGCGGCCACGGCCAGCTGGGCCAGGCCGGTGTGCCGCTCCGGGTACACCACGCCGGTGAGGTAGTGGTCCACGAAGCCGTCCGGTAGGCCCCGCTGCCCGGCGCGCCGCCGGGCCCAGTCCTCGATGTGGGTGAGCGGGCAGTTCAGCCGCAGGGCCACCGTGGCCAGGCCCCAGCCCACCGCGGCCAGGTGCGCCCAGATGGCCCGCGGCCAGCGCCACGCGAGGAACCCGCCGAGCGCCACGTACGCCAGGAACGCCAGATGCAGCAGCATCGTGGCGTCGGCCAGCACCCGGTACGGCATGCCTCCAGTCTGGTCCGCGGGCGCGGCGGCGGCCAGGGCACCGGCGGGCGGGACGCCACGGTGCCCCCCGCGGGCCGCGGCGGTGCCGGTGACGGGGCTGGCCGGGGCCGCCGTCGGCCCCGGCCAGCCGCCGGTCAGACGTGCAGCTCCTCCTCGATGCGGCGCAGCTGGTGGCGCGCCATCGCCAGGTTGGCCCGGGACTTGTGCAGGGCCAGGTAGAGGAAGAGGCCCTGGCCGCTGCGGCCGGTCAACGGCCGGATGAGGTGGTACTGGGCGCCCAGGGTGATCAGGATGTCCTCGATCGAGTCCTTGAGCTGCATCATCTCGATGGTCCGCAGCTTCGCGCGGACCACCTCCGTGTTGCCGGCCGCGGCAAGGGTCAGATCCAGCTCCTTGCTGCTGCCCAGCGTGCCGAGTGCCATGCCGCTGGTGTAGTCGACGAGCGCGGCACCGATCGCGCCCTCGATCTGCATCGCTTCCTTCAGTGCGGTGTCCATGTCGGCCATGGAGATCCTCCGGTTGCTCGCTGTGGGGTGGTGGCTGGCGGGTCCTGACCGCCCGCCGCGGGTCGCGCGTGGTGCCCGGGGAATGCCGGCATCACCTCCTGTTCTCCGGCCCGCCCGTCAGCGGACGCGGCACCGGCGCGATCAGCGCCCCGACGCGGGCCGCCACGGGGCGGGCCTCGTGGTGCAGCCGGCCGAGGTTGAGCTCCCTCCCGGCGGTGACCGTCAGCAGCGCGGCGCGGCCGGCGGCGAAGACCGCGAGGTACCCGCTGGTGGTCCGGGTGACCGTCTCCAGGAAGTCACCGTGCGCCACACCGCTGGCGATCTGCTGGCCGAGTCCGAGCTGGGCGGCCGACATGGCGGCGACCGTGTCGGGCTCCGGACCGCGCGTGTCGTGCGCCACGAGCAGGCCGTCCACAGTGGCCACCAGGACACCGGTCACGTACGGCAGGCGGCTGCGCAGGCCGCGGATCTCGGCGAGCACGTCCGGCTTCGCGGTCACCGACCGCCTCCTTCCCCGACGGATCATCTGGAGCAGGTTCATGTCGGGCGCACCGCCGCGTGCGCGCGTCGCCGCGACCGGGTGGCGCCCCGGCGTGCCCGCCGGCTCACCGCAGAGCCTCCAGCGCGTCCCGGATCCGGATCAGCGTGCTGTCCGGGCAGGCGGCCACCGAGGCCGAGAACGGGTCCGGTGGTAGCGGCCACCGCCCGGGCGGTGGCCCCGCCCGGCGGGGCAGCGGCTCCGCCCCGTCCACCGGCGGGTTCGGCGTTGCCGGCGCGGACCGCCCGGCGCCCACCGCGTCCAGGCCCAGCTCCACCAGCGGCCCCAGCGCGTGCCCCGCGCCCACCTCGAAGTGCACCTCACCAT
>DATMJT010000231.1:0-9523 GCA_035553735.1 Pilimelia sp. | reverse complement strand
GCCCGGCCGAGCGGCGGGGGTGACGACACGAGGAGGACGGCTGTGGGCATCGGCGACGGAAGCCAGCGGACCGGGCGACGCCCGGACGGCGGGGGCCGGGTGGTGGATGCGCCGGCTCGCGACCTGGGCGCGACCGGCCGGGTGGGGGGCCCGCGGCTGCGCGCCGTCACCGCGGTGGACGGGCGCACCGGCGCCGCGCTGCCGGCCAATCTGACCGCCCGACAGGGCCGGATCCTGGACTTCATCCGCGACTGGGTCGCCCGGCACGGCTACCCGCCGAGCGTGCGCGAGATCGGCGAGGCGGTGGGCCTGGTGTCCCCCAGCAGCGTGGCGTACCAGCTCAAGGAACTGGAGCGCAAGGGTTACCTGCGCCGCGACCCCAACCGTCCCCGCGCGGTGGACGTGCGACCGCCCGCGGCCGACCCGGCGGACGACGAGCCGGCCGAGCCGGCGCGGCCGGCACCGGCCTACGTGCCGGTGCTGGGCCAGATCGCCGCCGGCGGCCCGATCCTCGCCGAGCAGTCGGTGGAGGACGTCTTTCCGTTGCCCCGCGAGCTGGTCGGCGAGGGAAACCTCTTCCTGCTGCAGGTCAAGGGCGACTCGATGATCGAGGCAGCGATCTGCAACGGGGACTGGGTGGTCGTCCGCCAGCAGCCGACCGCCGACCCCGGAGACATCGTGGCGGCCATGCTCGACGGCGAGGCCACGGTCAAGACCTACCGCACGCGCGACGGCCACGTGTGGCTGATGCCCGCCAACCCGGCCTTCTCGCCAATCGCCGGCGACGAGGCGACCATCCTGGGCCGCGTGGTGGCGGTCCTGCGCCGGATCTGACCGAAGGCAGGGCGGCTCCGCAACCGGGGCCGCGACCGGGCCCCGGGGCCGACACCGGATCGAGGCCGAGACCGGGGACGCGACACGGCCGGCGGCGGCCGGAGCCGACCGCCCGGCCGGCGCGCGTCGGTCAGTACCGGGCGCTGGGCTCCGGCGGCCCGAGACCCGTGCCCTCGGGGCGCGCCGTCGGCTCGACGGTCCGGTGGTCCTCCGGGTAGCCGGCGGGCCCACCGTAGCCGCCGGCGGCGTAGACCCCGCCGGCCGCCTGGCCGCGGCGCCGGGTCCCGGCGGCGTACCCCGGCGACCTCGCCGGCGGCGGCGCGGGCGGCTCGACCGCCTCGTACGCCGGGTCCGCGAATCCGCGCCCCCCGGCGTTCCGGGCGCCGCGGCCGGGCGCGCCGTAGCCGGGCGCGCCGTGGCCCTGCTCCCGTACCGGCGGCAGCATCGCCGTGGCCGCGTCGTCCGGTGGCTCACCCGGGGCGGCCCGCCCGGCGCCGGCAGCGGTCCGGCCGCGGCCGACCCGGTCCTGCCCGTCGACCGCGCCGGTCCCGCTGGCGCGGCCGGTCGGCCGACGCCGGGCGCGCACGATCCCCACCGCGCCCGCCACCACCAGCGCCAGGCCGAGCAGCCCCACCCCGGCGATCAGGTTCGTGATGTCGTCCAGGGTGAGCCGGTCGAACCACGACGGCTCCTCACCCTGGCCCGCACCGGCCAGCGGCGCCTTGGCGGTGGCCGGCGGCGGCGCCTTCGTCCGCGCGTACCGCAGGATCCTCGGTTGCAGATCCTCCGCCTGCGCGGTCTCCGACACCGTCACGAACGCGGCACCGTCCGGGGTGTAGGAGATCGCCTCACCCAGCGGCTCGTCGGGCAGCGGCGTGACCCGCGGCTTGCCGGTGGTCAGGGCCGCCGCGACGTCGCCGTCGGCCACGTCCCACTCGAACGCGTCGGCCAGGGTGCGCAGGACCACCCGCCGACCGTCCGGCGAGGCCGCCGCGCCGGTGACCGCCACCCGTCCGAGCGGGCCGAGCGGGTTGCTGGTGGTGGTCTTGGGCAGCGTCACCTCGCCCAGCTTGCGCAGCACGACCGTGGCGCCCTGCCGCGGCGCGTCCACCGGTCGGTAGAGCATGGCCCGCGCGCCCTTGGTCACCACGATCGGGGCGCCGTCCCGGCCGATCAGGAGGCCCTCGGCGTCCTTGGCCCCGTCCGGGTAGCGGAATCGGAACAGCTCCGGCTGCCGCGAACCGTCGGCCGGCATCCGCCACAGCGCGATCGTCTCCCGCTGGGCGTCGTTGTCGCCGATGTCGCCGATCCACAGCGTCTTGCGGTCCGGCGACAGGGCCAGGTCCTCCGGGTCGCGGGGGCCGTTGCCCGGGAAGCTCACCACGTTGCTGACCTGGCATCTCCGGTCGAGGTAGAAGACCCCCTCCCGCCAGCGCTGGTCGGTGCCGTCGTTGACGACGATGTAGCCGCTGGGGGTGGCGACGATCCCGGACAGCTCGGTGAGCCGCTGGTCGGTGATCGTGCAGACCTCCCGGCCCGGCGTGGGCGCGGCGCCCGTCGCCGCACCGGCGACGGCGGCCTGGCCGCACCCCAGCAGGACACCCAGCACCGCCGAGGTGCCGGCACGGCGGAGCCGACCCGGCGGCCGGGTGCCGACGCCGCCCGGCGCGGGCGCCGCCACCCGGCCGGGCGCCATGGAACGCCACATGCCGCACAGTGTCGCACGGCGCGACGCCGGCCCGGCGCCGCCGTGATCAGGACGCCCGAATGGCGCTCATCCGGCCCGTGCCGCGTACGGGGCCAGATCGGCGGCCAGCCGGTGGTCGACCCGGGCGTGCAGGAAGGTGCCGCCGTCGGTGTGCCGGCTGGCCAGCACCTCACCGGCCCGGTGCACCCGGGCGACGAGGTCACCGCGCGCGTACGGCACGGTCGCCTGCACCTCGACCGCGGGGCGGGGCAGCCGGTCGGCGAGGGCCGCGCGCAGCTGCTCGATGCCGGCGCCGGTGCGCGCCGAGACGAACACGGCGGCGGGCCACTGCCGCTTGAGGCGCAGCAGCGTCTCCTCGTCGCACGCGTCCGTCTTGTTGACGACGATGAGCTCGGGGAGCCGGTGGGCGCCCACCTCGGCGAGCACCTCGCGCACGGCGCGCACCTGCTCCTCCGGGTCCGGGTGGGCGCCGTCCACCACGTGCAGGACCAGGTCGGCCCGGGCCACCTCCTCCAGGGTGGAGCGGAATGCCTCGACGATCTGGTGCGGCAGGTGGCGAACGAAGCCGACGGTGTCGGACAGCAGGTAGGTGCGGCCGTCGGCGGTCTCGGTCCGCCGGGTGGTCGGGTCCAGCGTGGCGAACAGCGCGTCCTGGACCAGCACGCCGGCCCCGGTGAGCCGGTTCAGCAGGCTGGACTTGCCGGCGTTGGTGTAGCCGGCGATCGCCACCGTGGGCACCGCGTTGCGGGCCCGGCTGGCCCGCTTGGTCTCGCGTACGGTGCGCATGCCCTTGAGCTCGCGGCGCAGCCGGGCGATCCGGGTGCGGATGCGGCGCCGGTCGGTCTCCAGCTTCGTCTCGCCCGGCCCGCGCAGGCCCACGCCGCCGCCGGCACCGCCGCCCCGGCCGCTGCCGCCGGTCTGCCGGGACAGGGTCTCGCCCCAGCCGCGCAGGCGCGGCAGCAGGTACTCCAGCTGAGCCAGCTCGACCTGCGCCTTGCCCTCCTTGCTCTTCGCGTGCTGCGCGAAGATGTCGAGGATCAGGGCGGTACGGTCCACCACCTTGACCTTGACGGCCTCCTCCAGGTTCCGCAGCTGGGACGGGGAGAGCTCGCCGTCGCAGATCACCGTGTCGGCGCCGCTGGCCACCACGACGTCGCGCAGCTCGCCCACCTTGCCGCGGCCGACGTAGGTGGCCGGGTCGGGGCGGCTGCGCCGCTGGATCAGCCCTTCGAGGATCTGCGAGCCGGCCGTCTCGGCCAGTGCGGCCAGCTCGGTGAGCGAGTTCTCCGCGTCGGTGAGGGCCCCCTCGGTCCAGACGCCGACCAGCACCACGCGCTCCAGCCGCAGCTGGCGGTACTCGACCTCGGTGACGTCGGCCAGCTCGGTGGACAGGCCGGCGACCCGGCGCAGCGCTTGCCGCTCCTCCAGCTCCAGCTCGCCGGTCGTGGCGTCGGGGTGCTGGTGGAACTCCGGAGCGAAGTCCGGGCGGGTTCGCAAAATGATCTCCTAGCACAGTGTGATCGACCCGGCGGACACGCCGCCGGGCGCGGCGGTGCGGGGCTGCCCGACCGCGTCGTACGGATCAATCGTGGCACGCCGCCCGGCGGGGCGCACCCGCATTCGCCCGCGGTCGGGGCCCGGCGGCGGGCGCCGAACCGGGCGGCCGGCGACTCGCCGGGCCGCCCGGTCCCCGACCGGTAGAAAGGAGCCGGTAGAAAGGAGACCCGTGAGCGAGCGAAGCGAGCGAACCATGGGTGCAGTGCCAGGCGCACGCACCGCCGAACGCAGTGAGGCGGTCGCGTGAGCACCCGTCTGCCGAGCGCCGGATTCTCCATCACCATCCGGGTCAGCGTCGTCGCCGACGCCCCGGCCATCGGCCGGCTCACCACGGCCGTCGGCGAGACCGGGGCCATCGTCACCGCGCTGGACGTGGTCGACTCGGACAACCTGCGGGTGGTCGTGGACCTCACCTGCGACGCCGCCGACACCGGGCACGCCGCGCAGGTGGTCAAGGCGCTGGAGGCCCTCGACGGCGTCGAGGTGCGCAAGGTCTCCGACCGCACCTTCCTGCTGCACCTGGGCGGGAAGATCGAGGTGACGCCCAAGGTGGCGCTGCGGACCCGCGACGAGCTCTCCCGGGCGTACACGCCGGGCGTGGCCCGGGTGTGCCTGGCCATCGCCGACAACCCCGCCGACGCCCGCCGGCTGACCATCAAGCGCAACACCGTCGCCGTGGTCACCGACGGCTCGGCCGTGCTGGGGCTGGGCAACCTCGGCCCCGCGGCCGCGCTGCCGGTGATGGAGGGCAAGGCGGCGCTGTTCAAGCGGTTCGGTGGGGTGGACGCCTGGCCCGTGGTGCTGGACACCCAGGACGTGGACGAGATCGTGCGCACGGTCCAGCTCATCGCGCCCGCGTACGGCGGGATCAATCTGGAGGACATCGCCGCGCCGCGCTGCTTCGAGGTGGAGGCGCGGCTGCGCGAGCTGCTGGACATCCCGGTGTTCCACGACGACCAGCACGGCACCGCGATCTGCGTGCTGGCGGCGCTGACCAACGCGCTGCGCGTGGTGGACAAGCGGCTCGCCGACGTGCGGGTGGTCGTCTCCGGGGCCGGGGCCGCCGGCACGGCGATCATGAAGCTGCTGCTGCGCCAGGGCGTCGGCGACATCATCGCGTACGACCGCGCCGGCGCCCTGCACCGCGGGATGCCGGACCTGGGCCCGGCGTGGCGGTGGCTGGCGGAGCACACGAACCGCGACGGCTACACCGGTGACCTGGCCGGGGCGCTGCGCGGCGCCGACGTGTTCATCGGGGTGAGCGCGCCGAACCTGCTCACCGGCGACGACATCGCCGCGATGGCCGACCGGGCGGTGGTGTTCGCGCTGGCCAATCCCGACCCCGAGGTCGACCCGCGGGAGGCCCGCCGGCACGCCGCGGTGGTGGCCACGGGCCGGTCCGACCAGCCCAACCAGATCAACAACGTGCTCGCGTTCCCGGGGGTGTTCCGGGGCATGCTCGACGCGCGGGCCGAGGAGTTCACCGAGGAGATGGCCATCGCGGCGGCCCAGGCCATCGCGGACGCCGTCGGTGAGGAGAAACTCAACGCCTCGGTGATCGTGCCGAGCGTGTTCGACGCGAGGGTGGCGCCCGCGGTGGCCGCGGCCGTGCGGGCGGCCACCCGGGCGGGTGGGGCCGGCGCGGAGCCGGACCTGGACCCCGACGAGGCGGGCGAGCCGGGCGAGCCGGGCGGCTGAGGCGCGCCCGGCCGGACGGCGGTGCCGGGGCCCGGCGGGCGGTGGCTCGGGGCCGTGGCTCTGAGCCCTGCCTCAGGGCGGTGCCGCCGGCCGGGCGGCTCAGGCGAGGCGGCTCAGGGCGGTGGCGCCGGCCGGGCGGCTCAGGCGGACACTGCCCGGGCGGCCAGGGGTGCCCGCGGTACGGCGGTGCCCAGGTCGGTCTCGCCGTGCGCCACCAGCACCGCGGGACCGGTGAGCCAGCAGGTGCGTTCGTCACAGGTCGCGGTCAGCCGGCCGCCGGGCAGGTCCACGGCGACCGTGCCGGTCGACCGGCCGGCGTCGGTCAGCGCGGTCCAGGCCACCGCCAGGGCCCCGGAACCGCACGACAGCGTCTCGCCGGAGCCCCGCTCGTGGACCCGCATCCGCACGTGCAGGTCGGCGCCGTCCACCGGCTCCGGGTCGGCGGTGACGAACTCCACGTTCACCCCGTTCGGGAACACCTCGGCCGGGTAGCCGGGCGGGACCGACAGGTCCAGGGCGGACAGCTCCAGGCCGGTGGGCAGCGCACACACCAGGTGCGGGTTCCCGCAGTCGACCGCGGCACCGGGCAGCTCCAGCGCGCCGAGCGTGGCGGTGGCCCGGCCCCGGCTGCGGGGCCGTCCCATGTCGACGGAGATCTCCTCGCCGCGCGGCACGGCGCGGACGACCCCGGACCTGGTGGCCACGGGCAACCCGGCGGCTCCGGCCTCGGCGAGCCCCTCGGCGTGCAGGTACCGGACGAACACCCGCACGCCGTTGCCGCACATCTCGGCCAGCGAGCCGTCGGAGTTCCAGTAGTCCATGAACCAGTCGGCCGCCGACGCGAGGGCCGCCGCCTCCGGATGGTGGGCCGTGCGCACCACCCGCAGCAGGCCGTCGCCGCCGATCCCGCGGCGGCGGTCGCACAGCGCGGCCACCAGATCGGGGGTCAGCTCCAGCCGACCGTCGGGGTCCGACAGGATCACGAAGTCGTTGCCGGTGCCGTGGCCCTTGGTGAATCGCACCCGCCCATCATGACGCAGCACCGACCGCCCGGCCCAGCCGGTTGGCCGCGGCCGGTGAGGACCGGCCGGTCGCGCCCGGCCGGACCGTCGGCGTCGCCGGCGCGGCTCAGCCGGTGCCGTCCGAGCGGGCCAGCGCGGCCAGCGCGGTCGGCACGAGATCCGGGTCGGCGCCGTCCAGCCACCGCACCCTCGGGTCGCGGCGGAACCAGGACCGCTGGCGGCGGACGAACCGCCGGGTGGCCCGCACCGTCTCGGCGAGCGCCTCCTCCTGCGCACACCGGCCGGCGAGGTGGGCCAGCACCTGCTGGTAACCGAGCGCCCGGCTGGCCGTACGCCCGTTGCGCAGCCCGCGGCGCACCAGCCCGGTTACCTCCGCCACCAGCCCGGCCGCCCACATCCGGTCGACCCGGTCGGCGATCCGCGCGTCGAGCGCCGCGGTGTCCAGGTCCACACCCAGCGTCACCACCGGGTACACCGGCACCGGCGCGGGCAGCGCCGCGGCGAACGGCCGACCGGTCAGCTCGATGACCTCCAGCGCGCGCACGATGCGCCGGCCGTTGCTGGGCAGGATCTGCCGCGCGGCCGCCGGGTCGGCGGCGGCCAGCCGCGCGTGCAGGGGTGCCGGCCCGGCCGCGGCCAGCTCGGCCTCCAGCCGCGCGCGCAGCCCGGCATCGGTGCCGGGGAACGCGAAGTCCTCCAGCGCCGCCCGCACGTAGAGGCCGGAGCCGCCCACCACCAGCGGCACCCGCCCCCGGGCCAGGACGTCGTCGATGGCCGCCCGGGCCACCCGCTGGTACGCCGCGACACTGGCCGGCTCGGTCACGTCCCAGATGTCGAGGACGTGGTGCGCGATGCCGGCGCGCTCGGCCGGGGCCAGCTTGGCCGTGCCGATGTCCATGCCGCGGTAGAGCTGCATGGAGTCGGCGTTGACAACCTCGCCGCCGAGCGCCTCGGCCAGCGCCAGGCTGAGCGCGGACTTGCCGGCGGCGGTGGGGCCGACGACCGCCACCACCCGGGTCACGCGGGCTCCTCCAGCACGCGCCCACCGTACCGTCGGATCGGATTTCGGCCCGGGGCGGTGTCGCGGACCGGCCCGCCCGGCACCGGACGGCGCGGGACGCAGCCGCGGAAGGGGACGCGCAAAGGCCGCGTACGGGTACCGACGGTGAGCATGCGGGCGGCGGTGACGGGCGGCCCGCATGCCGGGGCGGTGCGTCCGCCGCCCGCCGCGCGGGCCGACCGGACAGCGCGGCGGGTAAAGGACACCGTATGGTCACGGTCGACCACGGCCGCTCGACGTGGACGGGGTTGGACCTGTGACAATGCCGTAGGACACTGAGCATCACGTCACCGCGCTGTGGCGGTGACCGACCGGGCCTGGCCGGCGGCGCCGCGAGATCGAGGATGGGCACATGAGCGACTGGACGAGCTTCGGCCGGGTGGACGCGGACGGCACCGTCTACGTCAAGACCGCCGACGGCGAACGGGTGGTCGGTTCCTGGCAGGCCGGTCCACCGGAGGAGGGCCTGGCGCACTTCGCCCGGCGCTTCGCCGACCTGGTCACCGAGGTCGATCTCGCCGAGGCGCGGCTCAACTCCGGCGCGGCCGACGCGGCCCACTCCCTGACGACCATCCGCCGCCTCAAGACGTCGCTGGCCGAGGCGCACGTCGTCGGCGACATCGACGGTCTCCACGCCCGGCTCGACAAGCTCGCGGGCCTGGCCGACGAGAAGGCCGGCGCGGCGCGCGCGGCCCGGGAGGCCGCCCGCGCCGAGGCGCTGGCCCGCAAGACCGCCTTGGTGGAGGAGGCCGAGAAGCTGGCCGCCGAGTCCACGGGGTGGAAGACCGCCGGCGACCGGTTCAAGGAGATCCTCGACGAGTGGAAGTCGATCCGGGGCATCGACAAGAAGACCGACGGTGAGCTGTGGCGCCGCTTCGCCGCGGCGCGGGACGGCTTCGCCCGCCGGCGGGGCGCCCACTTCGCCACCCTGGACGCGCAGCGCAAGCAGGCCCAGTCCGGCAAGGAGGAGCTGGTCGCCGAGGCGGAGTCGCTGGCCGAGTCGACCGACTGGGCGGCCACGGCGAACCGGCTCAAGGAGCTGATGGCGCTGTGGAAGGCCGCGCCGCGGGCCTCCAAGGAGGCCGAGCAGCGGCTGTGGGAACGGTTCCGCGCGGCGCAGGACGCCTTCTTCAGCCGCCGCAGCGAGGTGTTCTCGGCCCGCGACGCCGAGCAGAAGGCCAATCTGGAGCGCAAGCAGGCGCTGTTGAGCCAGGCGGAGTCGCTCGATGTGGACGCCGACCCGCGCGCCGCGCAGCAGGCGCTGCGGGACATCCAGGAGCAATGGCACCACACCGGCCGGGTGCCCCGGGAGGCCGTGGCCGGTCTGGACCGCCGGCTGCGCGCCGTCGAAGAGAAGATCCGCCAGGCCATGGACACCGCGTGGCGGCGCACCGAGCCGTCGGCCAACCCGCTGCTGGCCCAGATGCGGGAGCAGGTGGCCGAGGCGGAGCAGCGCCTGGCCCGGGCGCGGGCGGCCGGTGACGCCAAGCGCGTCCGCGAGGCGGAGCAGGCGCTGGCCACCAAGCGCCAGTTCCTCTCCCTCGCCGAACAGGCCGGCTGAGCCCCGCCAGGCCAGCTGAGCCGCCAGCCCAGCCGAACCGCCAGCCCAGCCGAACCGCCAGCCCAGCCGAACCGCCAGCCCAG
>DATMJT010000230.1:0-7561 GCA_035553735.1 Pilimelia sp. | reverse complement strand
CGTCGGGTGCGCCGGAGGCGGGCGCCGCGTCCGCGGGCGGGCCGGTCAGGCCGAGCATGCGGGCCGCCGTGTCGAAGCGACCGCCGAGCGCCAGCGTGGCCGACGTGGCCACCACCGTGCGGTCGGCGAACAGGTGGGTGGCCAGGGTGCTCGCCACGGACAGGGGCGCCACCACCAGGGCGCGGCGCCCACCGCCCGCCCACTCTGGACGCTCCACCCAGGCCACGTCGTGCTCGTGCTCGGCGAGCAGCCGCTGGGCCGTGGCCGACATCTCGTCCAGGCCCGCCCGCGCAGCCTGCTTGCGGACCGCGTCGCCGTCCTCCGCCTTGATCTCACCCACCGCCTCCCGGGCGGCCCGCGCGGCGGCGTCGAGCAGGGTGCATGCCTCGCGCAGCGCCGGTGGGAGCCCCGCGGTGAGGCGCCCGGCGGGCGCATCGGCCAGCCCGGCGGCGAGCGCGTCGCCGGCCTCGGCCAGGGCCTCCTGCGCGGTCACCGGCGCGACCGGCCGGAGCCGGCGGGCGAGCCGGTCCACCAGCTCGGGCACCAGCTCCGCCTGGGCCGCCGCCGACACCCGGTCGGCGAGTTCGTGCGCCTCGTCCACGACCAGCAGCGTGTGCGGGGGGACGATGTGCCGGCCCGCCAGCATGTCCACCGCCAGCAGGCTGTGGTTGGTGACCACGATGTCGGCCTCCCGGGCCCTGGCCCGGGACGCCTCGGCGAAGCACTCCGCCCCGTACCCGCAGCGCTGCGCGCCGACGCACTCCCGGGCCGGCATGGAGACCAGCCGCCAGGCGTGCGCCTCCACCCCCGGGTCCAGCTCGTCGCGGTCCCCGGTGTCGGTCTCCATCGCCCACTCGCGCAGCCGCCGGATCTGGGCGCCGAGCCGCCCGGCCTCGCCGAGCCAGGTGGTGCCGCCCCCGCCGGAGGACTCGAACAGCGCGTCCGCCGGCTCCTGCTCCTCGCTGGACTCCAGCCGGGCCAGGCACAGGTAGTGGTGCCGTCCCTTCAGGACGGCGTACGTCGGGCGCCGGCCCAGCAGGGGCTCCGCCGCCTCGGCCAGCCGCGGAAGGTCGTGCTCGACGAGCTGCGCCTGCAGCGCCAGCGTGGCCGTGGACACCACGACCGGGCCGTCGGCCAGCAGCGCGGGGGTGAGGTACGCCAGAGACTTCCCCGTGCCGGTGCCCGCCTGCACCAGCAGATGTTCGCCGGTCGCCATCGCGCGGGCCACCGCGTGCGCCATCCGCTGCTGCCCGGGGCGGGGCACGCCGCCCGGCACCGCCCCGACGGCGGCGGCCAGCAGCGCGTCGACCCGCTCGCGGGTCGCGGCGTCCGGTGACGCGTCCGCCGGATCGGTGGCGCCGGGCGAACGGGTGGTCGCGTCCGGATGGTCGGCGACGTGGGTGCTGACGCTCACCGTGCGACGGTACCGGGCCGCCCGGACATCGCGCGCGGGCCGGCTCCGGCCCGGCAGGTTCCACCGATGTCCGGTTCGGCGGGTGACGCGTCGACTAGGGTGCGGACATGCCCAGTGACGTGGTCCGGGTCGTGTACTCCAAGTTCGACGGCGCCCAGCACCGGGACTACCCCGCTCGCCGGCTGGCCGAGGACGACCTGGGCACCTGGCTGGGCGTGGCGGCCGGCACCACGTCGATCTACCACGGTCGGCCGTCGGTGGAGCGCATCCCGTTCGTGCTGCTGGTGCCGCACGACGCCTGGTGGACGGCCATGTTCAACCCGCCGCCGCGCACCAGCGAGGTCTACTGCGACATCGCCAGCCCGGCCCACTGGCCGGATCCCGACACGGTGGCGCTCGTGGACCTCGACCTCGACGTGGTCCGGCGGCGGCACACCGGCCGGGTGGAGCTGCGCGACGAGGAGGAGTTCGCCGACCACATCGGGCGATTCGGCTACCCCGACGAGCTGGTCCGCCGGGCCCGGGCCGCGGCCGGTTGGCTGCGCACCGCGCTGGCCGACGGCACGGAGCCCTTCGCGACGGCGTACCGCACCTGGCTGGCCGTGGTCGGATAGGCGGCGGTGCCCGTCGCGCGCGTCGGCGCGCGACCGCCGACGCGTTCGCGGCGCCCCGGCCGGAATGCTCCCGGGTCGGTGTCCCGGTCCGTACTATTCCCGGTGAATGTCCGCCGTTGCGCCCCCCGCGCTGCCGGCGGTCTCCGCGGACCACGGCGAGGGAACATGGCCTACACCGGCACGGCGCGGACCTACGGGCTGCCCGGGTGGCGCCGACCCGCTCACCGGCCCGGCGTCCTCGCGCAGCACGACCCGCGCCGCGGCGCCGACCAGCTGGGCCGGGCGGTGCGCCGCGGCGCGGTCGGCGTGCACCTGCCCGTCTGGGCCGACCACCACGGCGGGCTCTTCGTCGGCACCCCGGGCTCGCGGCCGCTCGGGCGCACCGTGCGCGCCGCGGTCCTGGAGCCGCTGCTGCGCCGCATCGCCGCGGTCGGAGGCCGCGTCCAGCCCGACACGGATGCCCCGTTCGAGCTGCTGCTGGAGCTGCCCGGCGATCCGGCGGAGCCGGCGGCCGCCGCCCGGGCGTACCGGTTGCTGGCCGCCCAGCTCCAGGACCACGCGGCGATCCTCACCCGGTGGACCGGCCGGGAGCTGGTGCCCGGGCCGGTCACCGTGACGCTGATCGGCGCGCTGAGCCCGCGGTCGCTGCTGGACGCCGCGCAGCCGCGGTGTGCGTTCGCCAGCGGCACCTTCGACGACCTGGGTGCCGGCCCGGCGCCCCCGCACCTGGCCCCGCTGGTCGGTGAGCAGTGGTCGTGGCGGTTCGGCTGGGACGGGCGCGAGCCGATCCCGCCCGAGGAGCGGCACCTGCTCGCGGCCCTGGTGGCTCAGGCGCATGCCGAGGGCCGGCGGGTGTGCTTCTTCGGCGTGCCGGAGCGGCCTCGCCGGGTGCGGGCGGCGTTCTGGAGCGAGCTGACCGCCGCCGGCGTGGACGTCGTCGGCGTGCGCCGGGTCCCGCGGTCGGCGCGCTGGGGCAGCCGGTGGTTCGGTCGTGCGGCGGGCCGACCGGGTCGTGCCCACCGTGGCGGCATGCACACCCGTCGGCACCACGCCGGGGTTTTCGATGAACAGATGGTGAACGGGGTGTGAAACCCTGGCGCGGGGCGGGATCCGCCGGAGCCGGGTGCGCGCGCGTTACCTAGCATTCCCCCGGGGTTCACCAGAACGACTCCGACGGGGCCCAGTTCCCGTGCCGCTCCCGCCGCAGCGAGGTCACGCCGTGAAGTTCTCCCTCCGCCCGATCGAGGGCGCGTTCTACGAGCTGTTCACCCGCGCCGCCGGCAACCTCGTGCGGGGCACCGAGCTGCTGGCCGAGCTGGCGCTGCCGGGCGCCGACGTGCAGTCGGTCAGCGAGCGGCTGATCGAGGTGGAGCACGACAGCGACACGCTCACCCACGAGCTGTACAACAAGATCAACTCCACCTTCATCACCCCGTTCGACCGGGAGGACATCTACCGGCTGGGATCGCTGCTGGACGACGTCATGGACCACCTGGAGGCCGCCGGCAGCCTCATCTACCTGTACGGCCTCACCCAGCTGCCGGCCCTGCCGCGCGAGATGCACGAGCTGGTCGACGTGCTCGACCAGCAGGCGAAGATCACCGCGGACGGGATGACCCGACTGCGCACCATGAAGAAGCTCGCCGACTACTGGGTGGAGATCAACCGGCTGGAGAACGAGGGCGACCGCGCCTACCGGATGCTGCTGGTCCGGCTCTTCTCCGGCGAGTACGACGCGCTCACCGTGCTGAAGATGAAAGAGGTCGCCGACGAGCTGGAGGCGGCCTGCGACGCGTTCGAGCACGTGGCCAACACCGTCGAGACCATCGCGGTCAAGGAGTCCTGAGCGCGCGTGAACGCGGAACTCGTGGCGGTCATCGCCGTGATCGTGGTGGCGATGATCTTCGACTACACCAACGGCTTCCACGACGCGGCCAACGCCATCGCCACGTCGGTCTCCACCCGAGCGCTCACCCCCCGGGTGGCGCTGATCGTGGCCGCCCTGGGCAACCTGGTCGGGGCCTTCTTCGGCGCCAAGGTCGCCAAGACCGTGGGCAGCGGCATCGTGTCCCTGCCCACCGGCATCGAGAGCCTGGGCATCGTCTTCGCCGGGGTCGTCGGCGCCATCGTCTGGAACCTCATCACCTGGTACTTCGGGCTCCCGTCGTCGTCCTCGCACGCGCTGATCGGCGGCCTGATCGGGGCCACGCTCTTCGCCGCCGGCACGGTGCAGTGGGGCAGCGTGCTGGAGAAGGTCGTCGTGCCGATGGTGGCCTCCCCGCTGGTCGGCTTCCTGCTCGGCGCGATCGTCATGCTGCTCGTCATGTGGGCGTTCCGGCGGGGCAACCCGGGCCGGCTGAACCGCGGGTTCCGGGTCGCCCAGTCCATCTCCGCGGCCGCGATGGCGGTCGGGCACGGCATGCAGGACGCCGCCAAGACCATGGGCATCGTGGTGCTCGCCCTCTACACCGGCGGCTTCCAGGACGACAACACTCACATCCCGACCTGGGTGTTCTTCTCCTCGGCGATCGTGCTCGCCCTGGGCACGTACGCCGGCGGCTGGCGGATCATCCGGACCCTGGGCCGCCGCGTGATCCACCTCGGACCCCCGGAGGGCTTCGCCGCCGAGACGGTGGCCAGCTCGGTGCTCTACACCGCGGCGTACCTGGAGATGCCGATCTCCACCACGCACACGATCACCTCGGCGATCATGGGCGTGGGCGCCACCAAGAAGCTGTCCGCGGTGCGCTGGGGCGTGGCCGGCAACATCGTCACCGCCTGGGTGCTCACCATCCCGGGCGCCGCGCTGATCGCCTGCCTGGTGCACATCGCCGTGACCCCGCTGTTCGGCTGACCGGCCGGGCCGGGCCGCTCGCCATGCCGGGGGCGGCCCGCGCCGCGGCGTCCAGGTGACGCCCGGCCGCCGCCGGCCGCGGGTCAGGCGTGCCGCCGGCAGGCGACCGGGCGCCCACGCCGATGCCTGCCGCCAGGCCCGGCGCCCGCCTGCGGCCGGCGCCGCCGCCGGCGGAGCCGCCTCCCGGGACCTGCCGCCCCGGTAGGCTGGCCAGCCGTGACGCAGCCACAGGGGATCCCGCCCGAGCGCGCGCCCGAGGCACCGCCGGGCTGGCGGCTGCCGGAGGCCATGGCCGCGCGCGCCCGTCGGTTCGCCGCCCGGGGCGGGGCGCCGGCGCCGGCCCGGACGGCGGCCACGGTCGCGCTGCTGCGCCCGGCCGCCGCCGGCTTCGAGGTGTACGTCATCCGGCGGCTCGCCGCCATGGCCTTCGGCGCCGTGTACGCCTTCCCGGGCGGCTCGGTGGACCCCGCCGACGCGGCGGACGACGTGCGCTGGGCGGGCCCGCCGCCGCGGGCGTGGGCCGACCTGCTGGGCCTGCCCGTGGCGTCGGCGCGGGCGGTGGTGTCCGCGGCGGTCCGCGAGGTCTTCGAGGAGACCGGCGTGCTGCTGTGCGGGCGGGCCGCGGGCGCGGTGCCCGACGCGGTGCCGGGTGACGTGACCGGCCCCGTCTGGGACGAGGCCCGGCGCGCGGTGGCCGACCGGCGCCGCGGGTTGGCGGCGGTGCTGGCCGACGAGGCGCTGGGCGGGCCGGGCGGCCTGGTGCTGCGCAGCGACCTGCTCGCGGCGTGGTCGCGGTGGATCACGCCGGACTTCGAGCCACGCCGCTTCGACACCTACTTCTTCGTGGCGCTGCTGCCGGACGGGCAGCGCGCCCGCGACGTGTCGGGGGAGGCGGACCACACGGTGTGGCTGACGCCGCGCGAGGCGCTGGCCCTGCACGCCGCCGGCGCGCTACCGATGCTGCCGCCGACCGCGGCCACGCTGCGCGAGCTGGCGGCGTACCCGGATCCCGCCGCGGTGTTCGCCGCGGCCGCGGCGCGCGACCCGGCGACCCCGCACCGCCCGCGGGCGGTGCTCGGCGCGGACGGCGCGGTGACCATGGTGCTCGACCGGCGCTGAGCCCCACGACCGTAGGTCCGAGATGGGCCGGGGCCGGCGACGGCGCTGAACCCCCGCGGTTTCCGGCCCGACATGGGCCCGGGGCGGGCGGTCGTGAGACCACCCGCCCCGAGACCCCAGGGTGTGCGGATTATGCGGGTCGGTTGTACCCGAGGGTGTAGGCGCCGGAGCCGCTGTACGAGTGCACCCGGTACCGGTAGTAGCCGGCCGTGCCGCTGTAGGTCAGCGTCTCGTCGGCGTTGGGGGTGGCGCCCTGGGCAACGTTGACCCAGGCCGAGCCGTTCCACTTCTGCAGGTACAGGTCGAAGTCAGCACCCGTCGGGCCGTCGAGGCACGCCGAGTGCGTGCCGGTCGTGGTCGTCTGGAAGTAGCTGTTGTTCGGCTGGTAGACCTGCCCGCCGGAGGCCAGGGACCCGCTGAACCGGTTGGTGTAGCCGGTGCAGCCCCCCGGCGCCGGCGTGGTGGGCGCCGGCGTGGTCGGAGCGGGAGTGGTGGGGTTCGGCGACGAGCTGCCGCCGCTGACCGCCTGCCGCCACAGCACGTAGGCGGTGGCGTCGGCGGCGCGGTCCAGCGGGGTGTCGGCGACGTTGGAGATGGTGTCGCAGGACGCGTGGTAGCAGGAGTCGAACGCCGCACCGGCGGTGCCGCCCCACTTCTGCGCCTGGGTGCTGCTCTTCACCGCCGAGGCGCCCGCGGCGATGCCGCTGGCCGGGATGCCGGCGTTGGTGAACGAGGCGTCGTCGGAGCGGTTGCGGCCCTCGACGTTCTCCTCGGTCTGCACCCCGATCGAGTCGTAGTACGCCTTCACCGGCGCGGACTGGGTCGAGGTGATGTTGTTGATGAAGTAGCCGGCGTTACGCGAGGCCACCATGTCGAAGTTGTAGTACGCCTTGATCTTCGTCCGCTCCGTGGACGGGAGCTGGTTGACGTAGAAGGCCGAGCCGCGCAGGCCCTGCTCCTCGTCGGACCACCAGGCGAACCGCACCTTCTTGCTCATGGTCGGGTTGGCCGCGGCGAGCTGGAGCGCGACCTCGAGGATCATGCCGGAGCCCGAGCCGTTGTCGTTGATGCCCGGGCCCGCGGCCACGCCGTCGAGGTGGGCACCGAACATGATGACCTGGTTGGCGTCACCCCCGCGCCACTCGGCGATGAGGTTCACCGAGCCGCTGGTGCAGCTCGTGCAGGTCTGCCGGGTGGTGGCGTAGCCGGCGGCCTGCAGCTTGCTCTCCACGTACTGCAGCGACGCCGTGTAGCCGGGGCGGCCGGAGTAGCGGTTGCCGCCGTTGCTGGTGGCGATGTTCTGGAACTGCTGCAGGTGCGCCTTGACGTTGGCCACGCTGATGTTCGGCGCGGTGCCGCCCGGGGCCGGCGTGGTGGGGTTCGGGCTGCTCGGTCCCGGGGTGGTCGGGTTCGGGCTGCTGCCGGTCGGGCAGGCCGGCTCGGAGGAGCCGGGGTTCACCGACACGGCGGACCAGGCGGCCTTCACCGTCGCGCACTCGCGGTTGCTGTTCGGGTACAGCTGGATCGCCGACTGCACCGAGTGCAGCCGGGCCTGGGCGT
>DATMJT010000229.1:0-4197 GCA_035553735.1 Pilimelia sp. | reverse complement strand
CGCTGGACGCCGCCGCCGCGGAGCTGGTCGATCTCGCGCGCGGGGCGGCGCGGCCGCGGACGGCGAGCTGGGAGGCGACCAATCTGGTGACGGTGGCGGCCACGCTGGTGGCGGCGGCGTACGCCCGGCGGGAGACCCGTGGCTGCCACTGGCGCGAGGACTTCCCGGACGCGTCGCCGCAGTGGCGCGGCCATCTCGCCGGTGCGCTGGGACCGGCCGGGCGGCCGGTGCTGACCTGGACCGCCGCCTGACCGCACCGGGGCGGGCGGGTGGATCGCTATCGTGTGGGCCGGAAGGGGGCTGGGCGATGCTGCTGTGCATCGACGTGGGCAACACCAACACGGTGCTGGCCACGTTCGACGGCGACAAGCTGGTCCACGACTGGCGGGTGAAGACGGACGCGCGGGCCACCGCCGACGAGCTGGGCCTGCTGTTCCGCGGGCTGCTCGCCGGTGACGGCGTCGAGCTCACCGGCGTGGCCGCCTGCTCCACGGTGCCGGCCGCGCTGCGCTCGCTGCGCGGCATGCTCCAGCGCTACTACGCCGGGCTGCCGCACGTCGTCGTCGAGCCGGGGGTGCGCACCGGCGTACAGCTGGCCATCGACAACCCCAAGGAGGTGGGCGCCGACCGGGTGGTGAACACCCTGGCGGCCTACACCCTGTACGGCGGGCCGTCGATCGTGGTGGACTTCGGCACCACCACGAACTTCGACGTGGTGAGCGCCCGCGGCGAGTTCCTGGGCGGGGCGTTCGCGCCGGGTATCGAGATCTCCTTCGACGCCTTGGCGGCGCGCGCCGCGCAGCTGCGCAAGGTCGCGCCCGCGCAGCCCCGCTCGGTGATCGGCAAGAACACGGTGGAGTGCCTGCAGTCGGGGATGTACTTCGGCTTCGCCGGCCAGGTGGACCGGATCGTCGAGCGGATGACCGAGGAGCTGGGCGGCGTCCGCGCGGTGATCGCCACCGGTGGGCTGGCCCCGGTGGTGCTCGACGAGTGCCGCACGATCACCCACCACGCCCCGATGATCACCTTGGTCGGGCTGCGCCTGGTGTACGAGAAGAACCACGGCGCCGGGGCCGGCTGATCCCGTGCCGGCGCCGGTTTGCGCCCGGATACGCTCGCAGCCGACCCGTTCCTCCCGAGCCGAGCAGGAAGTCCGCGCCGTGACTGAGCAGCCCGCCACCGTGCCCGAGCAGCCGGGCGTCCCCGGCGACGCCGCCGACGATCTTCCGGAGCAGATGCGGGTACGCCGGGCCAAGCGCGACCGGATGCTGGCCGACCGCCAGGCCCCGTACCCGCTGAACTTCCCGCGGACCCACCTGATGGCCGAGCTGCGGCAGCGCTACGCCGACCTGCCGCCGGACGCCGCCACCGGCGACCGGGTCGCGGTCGCCGGCCGGGTGATCTTCGTGCGGAACACCGGAAAGCTGTGCTTCGCCACACTGCGCGACGGCGACGGCACCGAGCTGCAGGCGATGCTGTCGCTGGACCGGGTGGGCGCCGAGACGCTGGAGCGCTGGAAGCGGCTGGTGGACCTCGGCGACCTGGTCGGGGTGACCGGCGAAATGATCACCAGCCGGCGCGGCGAGCTGTCCGTGCTGGCCGACGAGTGGGTGATGACCGCCAAGGCCCTGCGCCCGCTGCCGGTGGCCCACAAGCCGCTCAGCGAGGAGGCGCGCGTGCGGCAGCGGTACGTGGACCTCATCGTGCGTCCGCAGGCGCGGCAGACCGTGCGCACCCGGGCCACGGTGGTGCGCAGCCTGCGCGACTCGCTGCACCGGCGCGGGTACCTGGAGGTCGAGACGCCGATGCTGCAGACCCTGCACGGTGGGGCCGCGGCCCGGCCCTTCGTGACTCACTGCAATGCCCTGGGCGCGGACCTCTACCTGCGGATCGCCCCCGAGCTCTTCCTCAAGCGCTGCCTGGTCGGCGGGATCGATCGGGTGTTCGAGATCAACCGGAACTTCCGGAATGAGGGGCTGGATTCGTCTCACTCACCCGAGTTCGCCATGCTGGAGACCTACCAGGCCTACGCCGACTACGACACGAAGGCGAAACTGACTCGCGAACTGGTCCAGGAGGCCGCCGCGGCCCTGACCGGGGGCCATACCGTCGTGCACGCCGACGGCACCGAGTTCGACCTGGGTGGCCAGTGGCGGGAGGTCACCCTCTACGGCGTGCTCTCCGAGGCCATTGGGGAAGAAGTGACGGTGGAAACACCGATGGTGAAGTTGCGGGACTACGCCGACAAGCACGGGGTGGACGTCAACCCGGCCTGGGGCCCCGGCAAGCTGGCCGAGGAGCTGTTCGAGGAATTGGTGGTGCCGACCCTGGTGGCGCCCACGTTCGTCCGGGACTACCCCGTGGAGACCGCGCCGCTGACCAGGGCGCACCGCTCCCAGCCCGGGCTGACCGAGAAATGGGACCTCTACGTCCGGGGCTTCGAGCTGGCCACGGCGTACTCCGAGCTCGTCGACCCGGTGGAGCAGCGGGAGCGGCTGACGGCCCAGGCGCGGCTGGCCGCGGCCGGCGACCCCGACGCCATGCGCCTGGACGAGGACTTTCTGCGGGCCATGGAGTACGGAATGCCGCCGGCCGGGGGCATGGGAATGGGAATCGACCGCCTGCTGATGGCCCTGACGGGCCTGGGGATTCGGGAGACCATCCTCTTCCCGCTGGTGCGGCCGGAGTAGCGTTGGCCACCCCATTGACTCGCAGCGCAGGATTTGCGTTATCGTTTGAGCAATACCGGAGACATTGCTCGGAGGGATAGCCACACGTGGCCAAGCAGATCATCCACAAGCTCGTCGACGACTTGGACGGCGGCGACGCCGACGAGACGGTCAAGTTCGCCCTCGACGGAATTCAGTACGAGATCGACCTGTCCAAGAAGAACGCCGCCAAATTGCGTGACGTTATCGCCCCGTTCGTGGCGGCCGGCTCCAAGGTCGGCCGCGGCGGCGTGGTGGTCGGCGGTCGCGCCGCCCGGGGTCGGGGCGGTGCCGCCGCGGACCGGGAGCAGAACAAGGCGATCCGCTCCTGGGCCAAGCGCGAGGGCAAGGAGATCTCCGACCGGGGCCGCATCCCGCAGGAGATCGTGGACGAGTACCACGCCAAGGCGGGGCGCTGAACCCAGGGGACGCCGCGCCGACGTCGGATCCCTGAGCACGCCGCCGCCGGCACCGGCCGGTGCCGGCGGCGGCGTCGCGCGGGAGCCGGCCGCGAGGTGACCTCGCGGCCGGCTCCCGCGCTTTGCCGGTTGTCCACAGCCTGTGGACAACCGGGGCAGGCTGTGGACAACGCGGTCCACAGCTGTGGACAACCGGCTGGCGGGCGCCCGCGGCCGTCGGCGGCGGTGGGCGGATTTCGCTGTGCGCGTACAGCTCAGCGGCCTACGGGCCGGTGACACGCCGGTGGGCACGGAAAACGTGTCCGGACGCGACGAGTACCCCACGCGTGTGGACTGAACTGTCCGCGGACGGCGATAGAGTGAGAGCACGGGCATCCACTCGGGTGTCCAGGCGTCAGGTGTGGCGGGTCGGGTAGTAGGGGCCCAGCGGCCTGACTGGCGCCGTCCCCGCCAAGATCCTGGCGCACGGCACGTGAGGAGCACGAGGGATGTTCGAGCGGTTCACCGACCGAGCGCGGAGGGTTGTCGTCCTGGCCCAGGAAGAGGCCCGGATGCTCAACCACAACTACATCGGCACGGAGCACATCCTGCTGGGCCTCATCCACGAGGGTGAGGGCGTGGCGGCCAAGGCCCTGGAGAGCCTCGGCATCTCCCTCGAGGGCGTCCGCCAGCAGGTCGAGGAGATCATCGGTCAGGGCCAGCAGGCGCCGAGCGGGCACATCCCGTTCACCCCGCGGGCGAAGAAGGTGCTCAAGGAGATCCGCACCCGCGGCGACATCATCCTGTTCATCGACGAGATCCACACCCTGGTCGGCGCGGGCGCGGCCGAGGGCGCGATCGACGCGGCGTCGATCCTCAAGCCGATGCTGGCCCGCGGTGAGCTGCAGACCATCGGCGCGACCACCCTGGACGAGTACCGCAAGCACCTGGAGAAGGACGCCGCGCTGGAGCGCCGCTTCCAGCCGATCCAGGTCGGCGAGCCGTCGGTGGCGCACACCATCGAGATGCTCAAGGGCCTGCGCGACCGGTACGAGGCGCACCACCGGGTCACGATCACCGACGCGGCGCTG
>DATMJT010000228.1:0-2270 GCA_035553735.1 Pilimelia sp. | reverse complement strand
GGTCCGCTGCCGGGCCGGATCCAGCGGCGCCCAGAACAACTCCAGCGCGGCGCGGGAGAAGCGCTTCACCACCGCCGCCTGCGACGGTGGCAGGTCGACGAGTCGGGCGAGCACCACCAGCGGAAGATCGGCGGCCAGCTCGGCGTACAGGTCGACGGTCCGGCCGTCGCGCAGCGCCGCGGCCAGACTCGCCACCCGGCGCCGCACCACCCCGGTGAGCCACGGGCGCAGCTGCGCCACCCGGTGTGGGTGCAGGGACTCGGCGACGATGCCACGGATCACCGGGTGACTCGCCGTGCCGTTGTTCGCGAGCGTGGGCGGCAGTCGGAAGCCGTGACGGGCCAGGACGCGCAGCGCTGCCACCGGGATCGGGGTCACCGCGTCCAGGGCGTTGTCCGGCCGGAAGGTCTCGGGGTCGGCCAGCACCCGACGGACCAGGCCCGTGCCCACTGACCAGCAGGTGGCGCCCGCCCACCGGATCGGTCACCGGGAGTACGGTCGGCCAGTCCCGCTCGACCGCATCCTCGCCGGCGCGCATCAGCACCCGACCACGCTACAAGATCGCACGATCGGGTCGGCGCACCGGGCTGCGCCGCCTCCACCACCGAGCCGCCCTACCGCGGAGCCGCCCTGCCGCGGAGCCGCCCTGCCGCCGCTCTGCCGCCGCGCGGCACCGTAGCCGGCGGCACCGTAGCGTGCGGTGGTCCGGCAGGCCGCACGGTCAGGCGAGGCGCTCCACCGCCACGCCGAGCTCACGGGCCACACCGGTACGCGCAAGGTCCGCCAGATAACGCAGCGTGACCACGCGGTGCTGGGTGGCGGCCTGGACCGCCAGGCCGTCCACCAGCGCACCGATCCGCCAGGCGGCTGCCGCGGGATCGTCGCACGCGAAGGCGGCCTCCGCCGCACCCGCCTCGATGATCTCGGTGAGCGCCTCCCGCCGGCGGCCGTCGACCCGGCGGCAGATCCGCGCCAGCTCCGGCGTGCGCAGCGACTCCGACCAGCCGTCGATCCACAGCGCCCAGGACCGGGACCTGCTGCCTGGGGCGTACCAGCGGAGGAGCTTGCGGAGCTTGTCCAGCGGGGCGACCGACGAGCTGAGCAGGGCATCGAGCACGGCCAGCTCCTGTCCGGCCGCGTACTCGAAGGCCTTGACCAGTAGCTCCTCCTTGGTAGCGAAATGGTAGAAGACGAGCGACTGGCTCACCCCGGCCGCCCGGGCCACGTCGACGGTGCGGGTGTTGGCCAGCCCGCGGTCCACTATGACGTCGCAGGCGGTGCGGAGCAGCCGGTCCGGCCGTGGCTCGGGGGCGGGATTCTTCACGTGGACCACCGTAACCGACGACCTTAGCGGTCCATGAAGGACGGTCCACTTCGACTGTCAGCTAACCGACCAATCAGGATGGTGCGAGTGTGGGCAGCTCAGGGCCGATCGGACGCGATCTCGGTCCTGCATAGCACCGTCGTGCGGCGCACGGCACTGCACCTTCGGTTACCGCGTGGTGACCGTGCGGGGGAGTCGACAGGGTTGCGACCTTTGCGCGCGCCGGCCAGCCTCAGACGGGTACGCGCCGAGGTTAATGATCGTTCACCGGTGGACGCCCCGCCTCCGGTCCTTGGCGGAGTGGTACCAACCCTCATGATCCGTTTGCCGTCGTGAGCCAGCCTTCGGAGGACAGGAACTCGGATGACCCACGCACCGCACTTCACCCTCACCGCCGCTGACCAGGGAGACCTGAGCTGGTTGCTGACCTCCTTCGTGCGGCGGGTGCCCGCGATCGTCTACGCGCTCGCGGTCTCGGTCGACGGGCTGGCGCTCGCCGCCTCCGAGCAGGTCTCGCCCGACCAGAAGGACCAGCTCGCCGCCATTACCAGCGGACTGGCCAGCCTCACCACCGGTGCCGCCCGCTGCATGGGCACGGGCCCGGTGCGGCAGTGCGTCGTCGACATGGACGGCGGGGTGTTGCTCGTCATGGCCGTGGCCAACCGCGCGTACCTGGCGGCACTGAGCGAGCCGGGCGCCGACCTCGGGCTGGTCGGCTACGAGACCGCGCTGCTGGCCGACCGGGTCGCCGGTGCCCTGGAGCCAGACGTCCGGCCGGCGCCGGCGCGCTGAGCCACCCGGCCCGGCGCCGCCGGAGGGGGCAAGCGGCCACCTGGCTTGCGCGCTCGGCAGGGCTCGCCTGGGCGCGGTGCCGTGCACCTCCCGGCGTCCCGGCGTCCCGCGTCCCGGTGGTGCCGATGCGCCTCCCGGGCCGGTGCCGGCGCAG
>DATMJT010000227.1:0-4394 GCA_035553735.1 Pilimelia sp. | reverse complement strand
CGCCAGCCCCGCCTCCGCCGCACCCGGCCCCGCCACCGGCGGGGCCGGGTGCGGCGGAGGCGGGGCTGGCGCCCGGCGGGTGGGCCGGGGGCGCGGGCCCGGTGCCGGCCGCGGGGTCCGCCGGCGCCGCACCGGCCGGGTTCCGCGCCCGCCCCGAGCGGGTCAGCCGGATCCGGCTCGGCGCGCCGAGCCGCCCGGCCGCCGGCATCGCCGCGCACCGGGGGAGCGCCCCCCGCGCGCCGCTGACCGGGGAGCTGGCCGGGCTCGCCCGGTCCGCGACGCCGCTGCGGACCCTGGCCGTGCGCCGCACGCCCGGCCACGGGTTCTCCGCCGTCGCGGTGACCTGGGCCGGGCGGCGGTCCCCGGTGTCGGTGGCGGTACGGGGCCGGCGGGACGGCCGGTGGACGCCGTGGCAGGCGGTCGGCGCGGCGGAGAACGCGCCCGACCCGGCCGCGGGCCGCAGCGCCGCCCGCCACGGCGCCGAGCTGCTGTGGCTGGGTCCCAGCCGGAGCGTCGACCTGGCCGTGACCGTGCCGGCCGACGCGCCGGTGCGGGACCTGGCCGTGGACCTCATCGATCCGGGCGACCGGGCCGCCGACCACGCCGCGGTCCCGGCCGCGCCGGCCGCCGCCGGCACGCCGCCGGGCGGACCGGCGGTGTTCGCGGAGACGGCGTCGGGCGCCGCCGCGCCGCCCCTGCTCGGCTGGCCGCCCCGCCGGGCCCGGCCGCCGATCGTGACCCGCGCCGGCTGGGGCGCCGACGAGCGGAAGATGACGTGGCCGCCGGAGTACCGCCCGGCCGTCCGGGCGATCGCCTGGCACCACACCGCCACCGCGAACCGCTACGCGGCGGCCGACGTACCGAAGATCATGCGCAGCATCTACCACTTCCACGCCGTGAGCCGGGGCTGGGGGGACATCGGCTACCACGTGCTGGTGGACCGCTTCGGCCGGCTCTGGGAGGGCCGCCGCGGCGGGCTCGCCGCCGCGGTGGTCGGGGCGCACGCCGGCGGGTTCAACTCGTACACCGCGGGCATCGCGGTGATCGGCGACCACCGGGCCGTGGACGTGCCGGCCGCGGCGGTGGAGTCCGCCGCCCGCTGGGCGGCCTGGAAGCTCTCCCTCGGCCCGGCGGCGATCGACGCGCGGGGCACCACCCGGCTGACCGGCGGCGGCTCCACCAGCCGCTGGCCGCCGGGCACCACCGTCACCGTGCCGCGGATCTTCCCGCACCGGCAGACCAACCACACCGAGTGCCCGGGGGCCCGCGGCATGGTGGCGCTGGACCGGCTCCGCGCCCGGACCCGCACCCTGCTCGGGGCCTGGGCCGACCCGCGGACGATCCGGCTGCGGCTGGCGGTCTTCCGCCCCGCCGGGGCCACCTGGTGGGTGCGCGGCGAGCGCAACCCGCAGCTGCGCGGGGTGACCGGGGACCTGCCCGCGGCCGCCGACTTCGACGGCGACGGGGTCACCGACCTGGCCCTGTTCCGGCCGGGCACCGGCAGCTGGTCGATCCGCTACTCCACGACGGGCCGGGTCGGTGGTGTCCGGCTGGGCGGGCCGGGCGACGTGCCGGTGCCGGCGGACACCGACGGCGACGGCCGGGCGGAGCCGATGGTGTACGGCACCGCGACCGGCCTGTGGCGGCGTGCCGGCGCGCCCGCCGTGCGCTGGGGCGGCGTACCGGGCGACGTGCCGGTGCCGGCCGACTACGGCGGCGACGGCCGCGCCGAGCTGGCCGTCTGGCGGCCGACCAACGGCACCTGGTACGTGCCCCGGCGCGCGCCCGTGGTGCTCGGCGCCCCGGGCCACGTGCCGGTGCCGGCCGACTACGACGGCGACGGCCGGACCGATCCGGCGACCTGGTCCCCGGACACCCGGCAGTTCCTGGTCCAGGGTCGGGCCCCCCGGGTGTTCGGGGCGGCCGGGGACATCCCCGTTCCGGCCCACTACTTCGGGGACGGTCGGGCGGACCTGGCCGTGTGGCGGGTGTCCGATGGCGTCGGTCGGTGGGTCGTGCCGGGGCTGGGCGTGGCCGGCTACGGCACTCATGGTGATCGACCGATACCCGTGAGTTGAGCAGCGGGCAACCGGCGGGGGAATCTGCGGGGCCGGCGGCGTCGCGGACCTCGGCGCCCGGCCGCTCCGGCGTAGGCTGGCCGATGGGGTCGCCCACCGGCGACACCCGCCATCCCCCGCCGACCACCAACCCCCGCTGTCAAGGAGTGGCCCCGTGACCGCCGGTCGTCCGCCCCGTGTGCTCGTCGACGCCACCAGCGTCCCCGCGGACCGCGGTGGCGTGGGCAGATACGTCGATGGCCTGCTCGGCGCGCTGGGGAAGGTGACCGGCTCCGCGGTCGACCTGGTGGTGGTCAGCCAGCGCACCGACGTCGAGCGGTACCGGCGGATGCTGCCCGGCGCCGAGGTGTTCGCGGCGCCGGCCGCGGCGGCGCACCGCCCCGCCCGGCTGGCCTGGGAGCAGACCGGCCTGCCGATGCTGGCCCAGCAGGTCGGCGCCCAGGTGCTCCACTCGCCGTTCTACACCTGCCCGCTGCGCGTCGGCTGCCCCGTCACCGTGACCGTGCACGACGCCACCTTCTTCACCGAGCCCGAGCACTATGACAAGTCCCGCCGCACCTTCTTCCGCAGCGCGATCAAGACGTCGCTGCGCCGGGCCGCCCGCGTGATCGTGCCCAGCAAGGCCACCCGGGACGAGCTGATCCGCCTGCTGGACGCCGACGCGACCCGCATCGACGTGGCGTACCACGGGGTGGACCACGTCGCCTTCCACGCCCCCGGCGACGAGGAGAAGGCCCGGGTCCGCGCCCGGCTCGGCCTGGGGGGCCTGGGCTACGTGGCGTTCCTGGGTGCCAAGGAGCCCCGCAAGAACGTGCCGAACCTGATCCGCGGGTGGGTCCGCGCGGTGCGGGACCGGACCGACCCGCCGGCCCTGGTGGTCGCCGGTGGCCAGGGCCACGACGACGAGATCGACCGCGCCGTCGCTGAGGTGCCGGTGCACCTGCGGCTGCTGCGGCCCGGTTACCTGCGCTACGCCGACCTGCCCGGCTTCCTGGGCGGCGCGCTGGTGGCGGCGTACCCCTCGTACGGCGAGGGGTTCGGCCTGCCGATCCTGGAGGCGATGGCCTGCGGCGCGCCGGTGCTCACCACGCCGCGCCTGTCGCTGCCCGAGGTCGGCGGCGACGCGGTGGCGTACACCAGTGAGGACCCGGAGCAGATCGGCGCCGACCTCGCCGCGCTGCTCGACGACGAGCCGCGCCGGCTGACGCTGGCCAAGGCCGGCTTCGACCGGGCCAAGGACTTCCGGTGGGAGTCCAGCGCCGAGGTGCACATCGCCGCCTGGCACCGCGCCCTCGCCGGCTGAGCCCCACCCGGCACCGCGCTCCCGCCGCCGGCCGGTGCGTCCGGCGGCTGCGCCGTCCGGTGGCTGCGCCGTCCGGCGGCCGGTCTGTCCGCCCGGTGCGGCCGGGTTTGGCCGGTGCGCGTGCGGCATGATGTGCGGATGCTCTACGCCGTCATCCCGGCCGGTGGCAGCGGTACGCGGCTGTGGCCGCTGTCGCGCTCGGGCGCGCCCAAGTTCCTGCACGCTCTGACCGGCACCCCCGACTCCCTGCTGCAGGCGACGGTCGGGCGGCTGGGGCCGCTGTGCCCGCCCGAACGCATCCTGGTGGTGACCGGCGCCGCGCACGCGGCGGCGGTGGCGCGGCAGCTGCCCGCGCTGCCGGACCGCAACATCCTGGTCGAGCCGTCGCCCCGCGACTCCTGCGCCGCGATCGGGCTGGCCGCCGCCGTCATCAGCCGCCGCGACCCGGCGGCGGTGATGGGCTCCTTCGCGGCCGACCACCTGGTCCGCGACGGCGAGCGGTTCGCCGAGGTGATCCGCCAGGCGGTGGCCGGCGCCGCGCACGGCTACCTGATGACGGTCGGCATCACCCCGACCCGGCCCGAGACCGGCTACGGCTACCTGCGGTGCGGCGAGGCCGCCCCGCCCGGCTCCGGCACCGCGGCGCCACCGCCCGAGGCGGTGCGCCGGGTCGCCGAGTTCACCGAGAAGCCCGCCCCCGACGTGGCGGCCGCCTACCTGGCCTCCGGCCGGCACCTGTGGAACGCCAGCATGTTCGTCTGGCGGGTTGCGGACTTCCTGGCCGAGTTGGCCCGCCAGCAGCCCGAGCTGCACGCCGGCCTGACCCGCATCGCGGCGGCGCCCTCCATCACCGCGTAGTCGACCGAGATCTTCGGCAGGGTCGGCCACACCGCGCCGAGCACCTCGTCCTGCTCCGGTCCGCCCCACGCCGCCGCGATGCGGGTCAGGCCGGCGTGCAGCTCGGGCTGCTGGCGGGCCAACTCGGCCAGGAAGTCCGCAACCCGCCAGACGAA
>DATMJT010000226.1:0-28560 GCA_035553735.1 Pilimelia sp. | reverse complement strand
CCGGCGCCCGCGCGCCGGTTCGCCCCGCCCGGGCGCCGGTGCGTCGAGCCCGGGCGCCCGGTCGCCGGCAACCGGCGTTGCCGTCCCCGCCCGCGCCGTCACGCGTGCGCCCCGCGGTGCTGCCCGGCCAGCTCCAGGGCTGCGCGTACCATGCCGGCCGTGGCCGCCTCGTCGCTCATCCGCAGCGGCACGGCGCGCACCGTCACCCCGGGCACCGCGGTCGCCGCGTCGACCGGGTCGACGAGCCACCCGTCCAGGATCCCGCCGGCGCCGCGGGCGCCGTACAGGGCGCCGACCCCCGCCGCGGTGCACGGCACGCCCACGGCCGCCAGGCAGCGGTCGGCCATGCCCCGCACCGGCGCACCGCCGATGATGGGGGAGAGGCCGACCACCGGAGCCCGCGCCCCGGCGACGGCCTCCCGCAGGCCCGGCACGGCCAGGATCGGCGCCACGCTGACCACCGGATTGCTCGGCGCGACCAGCACGGCGTCGGCCTCGGCCAGCGCGTCGAGCACCCCGGGCGCCGGGCGGGCCGCCTCCGCGCCGACGAAGACGAACCGGCTGGCGGGTAGCTGCGCGCGGTGGCGGATCCACCACTCCTGGAAGTGGATCGCCGCCCGGTCGGGGCCCTCGACGACCACGTGCGTCTCCACCCGGTCGTCGGTGGCCGGCAGCAGCCGGACACCCGGCCGCCACCGGGTGCACAGCGCCTCGGTCACCGCCGACAGCGGGTAGCCGGCGTTGAGCATGGCGGTGCGCACCAGGTGGGTGGCCAGGTCCCGGTCACCCAGGCCGAACCAGGTCGGCTCCGCGCCGTACGCCGCCAGCTCCTCGCGGACCGCCCAGGTCTCCCCGGCCCGGCCCCAGCCGCGCTCGGGGTCGCTGCCGCCGCCCAGCGTGTACATCACGCTGTCGAGGTCGGGGCAGATCCGCAGGCCGTGCAGCGTGACGTCGTCGCCGGTGTTGACGATCGCGGTGACCGTCGCTCCGACAGCCCGCGCGTGGGCGCGCACGCCGGTGAGAAACCGCGCGCCGCCGATCCCGCCGGCCAGCACCACGATCCGCATGGGCACCATCCTGGCCCACCGGCGTGGTTGGGGTACGACCGGGCGGGGTCTGCGGACTAGGCTCACGGGCGTCCGAGTCCACCGCCCGCTGTCCGTCCGCTCAGGGGGAGCCTTGACGACCCAACCAGAGGCGTCGCCGACCGACGACAAGTCGGCTCGCCAGATCACCCATCCGCTGCGGGAGCCCGCCGCGTTCGTCCTGCTCGGCGTGGTCGCGGTGCTGCTGTTCGCCGCGTTCGTGTCGCTGCTGCCCTTCGGGTACGAGTTCGAGGTGCGCTCGGCCAGCACCCACATGTCGCAGCAGTTCGGCGCGTTCGTCAACCTGGCGACCATCGCGCTGCCCGTACTGGCGGTGCTGCTCGCCGTGCACGTCGAGCCGCGCACGGCGCGCGGGCGGCTCGTCGCGCTGCTCGCCCTGGTGGAGCTGGCCGTGGCCGGCGCCTTCGGCCTGATCTTCGGCGTGCTCGTCGGCCTCTACGCGGACGTCATCGACCGGGAGGACTTCAAGTTCGCCTTCGAGTCGCTGCTGGAGCGCCTCGGCATGCTGGCCCTGCTCGGCCTGGCCGCCTTCGTGGTGTTCAAGCTGTGGCGCGGCCTCTACCCGCCGGCCCCCCGCCCGGCCGGGCAGCCCGGGATGTACGGGCAGCCGGCCGGCTACCCACAGGCCGGTTACCCGCACCAGGGCCAGGGCCAGCCCGGCTACCCGTCCCCGGCGGGCTATCCGCCGGCCGGCTACCCGCCGCAGCCCGGTGCCGGGTACCCGCCGCAGCCCGGCTACCCGCCGCAGTACCCGCCGCAGAGCCCCGGCCAGCCGGGCGGCCCGCACACCGGCGCCCACCAGTTCGGCGGCCCCCAGGCCGGCGTGCACCAGCCCGGGGCGGGGGTCAGCTACCCGCCCGCGCCGGGCACCATGCAGCACACGTACGGCGGCTCCCCGGCCGACCCGCAGGGGCACGGCCAGCCGGGCCACAGCCAGCCCGCGTCCGCTCCGCCGGCCTCCGCGGCACCCGCGTCGGGCCCGCCGGCGCCCCCCCAGCACGACGTTCCGGAGGTCACCCAGGTGATCCGGCCCGGCGGCCCCGGCGCCGGCACCCCCGAGGGGCCCGGTGACGACGCGGATCCGGGTCAGCGCACCCAGGTCATCCGGGGCCCGGAGTCTCCGGGCGAGCCCACCCAGCAGTACCGGCCCTGAACGGCGGCGGCGTCGCCGGACACGGGCGCGGCCCCGGCGCGCCGGCCGTGGCGGACCCTCCCGGTCCGCCATGGCCCGCCGCCGGGGGACCCGGCCGGTCGCCGGGCCCGCGGTCGCCGGGTCCGCCGCCGGGGGACCGGCCGGGCGGGCGCCGAGCCGGCCCGCCACCCACCGCGCCGGGCGGCTGACTCCCCGGCCGGCGCTAGGCTGCACGGGTGTCCGCGCCCGCCAGCGAACCACCGCCGTCCGAAGCCGCACTGCGCCGCGCACTGCGCCGGGCCGCCGACGGCCGCCCGGTGGACCGGACCGAGGCGGCGGCCCTGCTCGCCGCCCGCGGTCCGGCCCTGGACGCGCTGCTGGCCGCCGCCGGGGCGGTGCGCGACGCGGGCCTGCGGGCGGCCGGGCGCCCGGGAGTCGTCACCTTCTCCAAGAAGGTCTTCATCCCGCTCACCCGGCTGTGCCGGGACCGGTGCCGCTACTGCACCTTCGCCACCGTCCCGCACCGGGTGCCGGCTCCGTTCCTGGACCGCGCCGAGGTGGTCGGCATCGCCGCGGCCGGGGCGGCACAGGGCTGCAAGGAGGCGCTGTTCACCCTCGGCGACCGGCCTGAGGAGCGCTGGCCGGCGGCCCGCCGCTGGCTGGACGAGCACGGGTACGACTCCACTGTCGACTACCTGCGCGCCTGCGCGGTGGCCGTTCTGGAGGAGACCGGCCTGCTGCCGCATCTCAACCCCGGCGTGCTGTCCTGGGCCGAGCTGCACCGGCTCAAGCCCGTGGCGCCGAGCATGGGCATGATGCTGGAGACCACCGCGACGCGGCTGTGGAGCGAGCCGGGCGGCCCACACTTCGACTGCCCGGACAAGGAGCCCGCGGTCCGGCTGCGAGCGCTGGCGGACGCCGGCCGGGTCGGCGTCCCGTTCACCACCGGCATCCTGATCGGCATCGGGGAGACCCGCGCCGAGCGGGTGGACGCGCTGTTCGCCATCCGGCAGGCCGCCCGGGAGTACGGCCACGTCCAGGAGACCATCGTGCAGAACTTCCGCGCCAAGCCGGACACGGCGATGCGCGGCGCGCCGGACGCGACCCTGGACGACCTCGCCGCCACGGTGGCCGTCGCCAGGCTCGTGCTGGGCCCCGGCGCACGGCTGCAGGCGCCGCCCAACCTGGTCGACGCCGAGTACGACCTGCTGCTGCGGGCGGGCATCGACGACTGGGGCGGGGTCTCGCCGGTGACCCCCGACCACGTCAACCCGGAGCGGCCGTGGCCGACCCTGGACGAGCTGGCGCGGCGGTGTGCGGCCGCCGGTTTCACGCTGCGGGAGCGGCTGACCGTCTATCCCGAGTACGTCCGGGCCGGTGGTGCGTGGCTCGACCCGCGGCTGGCCGGGCACGTCGGGGCCCTGGCCGACCCGGCGACCGGGCTCGCGGTGGAGTCCGCCCGGCCGGTGGGCCGACCCTGGCAGGAGCCGGACGCGGGCGGTGCGCCGACCGGCCGCACCGACCTGCACCGCGCCGTGGACACCGCCGGGCGTACCGGCGACCGGCGCGGCGACTTCGACACGGTCTACGGCGACTGGTCCACGGTGGCCGGCAGACTGCCCGCCGACGCCGACGCCGACGCCGACGCCGACGCCGACGCGGGCGTCGGGCTCCGGGCCGGCGCGGCCGACCGCGGTCGGGCCGCCCGGGCGGGAGCCGGGGAGAGCGAGCTGCGCGCCGGCCTGCGGCTCGCCGCCGACGACCCGGCCGCGCTGCTGCTGCCCCGACACGAGGCGGCCGCCCTGGCACTGTTCGCCGCCGACGGCCCGGCGCTGGACCTGCTCTGCCGCCTGGCCGACGAGCTGCGCCGCGACACGGTCGGCGACGCCGTCACCTACGTGGTCAACCGGAACATCAACTTCACCAACGTCTGCTACGTGGGCTGCCGCTTCTGCGCGTTCGCGCAGCGCGAGCGCGACACGGACGCGTACCGGCTGTCCCTGTCCCAGGTCGCGGCGCGCGCCGAGGAGGCGTGGCGGGCCGGCGCCACCGAGGTGTGCATGCAGGGCGGCATCGACCCGAAAATGCCGACCTCCGGGTACGCGGACCTGGTCCGCGCGGTGAAGGAGCGGGCGCCCGACCTCCACGTGCACGCGTTCTCGCCCATGGAGATCGCCACGGCCGCGGCCAAGGCCGGCGTGCCGGTGCGGGACTGGCTGGCCGAGGTGCGCGAGGCTGGTCTGGACACCATCCCCGGCACCGCCGCCGAGATCCTGGACGACGACGTGCGCTGGGTGCTCACCAAGGGCAAGCTGCCCGCCGCCACCTGGATCGACGTGGTCACCACGGCGCACGAGCTGGGACTGCGCTCCAGCGCCACGATGATGTACGGCCACGTCGACCACCCCCGGCACTGGCTGGGCCACCTGCGGGTGCTCGCGGCCGTCCAGGACCGCACGGGCGGGTTCACCGAGTTCGTGCCGTTGCCGTTCGTGCACACCAACGCGCCGCTCTACCTCGCCGGCCTGGCCCGGCCGGGCCCCACCTGGCGGGAGAACCGGGTGGTGCACGCCATGGCCCGGCTGCTCCTGCACGGCCGGATACCGCACATCCAGTGCTCCTGGGTGAAGATGGGCGACGCCGGTGCGGCGGCGCTGCTCGCCGGGGGCTGCGACGACCTGGGCGGCACGCTGATGGAGGAGACCATCTCGCGGATGGCCGGCTCGGCGCACGGCTCCGCGCGCACCGTGGCGCAGCTCGCCGGCATCGCCGCGGCAGCGGGCCGCCCGGTACGCCAGCGCACCACCGTCTACGGTGCCGTCGACCGCGTCCCGGCCGCGGCCGGGACGGCGCCGTCGCGCGGCGCCGGTTCGACGCCTGCCCGCCCGGCGGAGGCGGCCGCCCGCAGCGGGGAAATCTGATTGCGACTCGCCGGACAGGCGTTACCCGGCGCGGGGCTGGATCGATAGGGAAGAGGCGACGAGGGTGCCGCGGTCGGCAGGCGGGACCGGTGCGGTCGGCCTGCCGAGACTCGGCCACCAGGCGTTGAGGAGTGGCCCCATTTATCAGGTTCCGCTTGACGGCGCACGCATTACACGCGTGTAATTTCAAGGGGGTAGCCCGAGTGGGGCGCGGCAATTGCCGCGATCGGGCCGAAAAACACGCCTTCCGCGTGGGGGGTAGCGCCGGCACCGTAGCCGGCGCGGAAGGAGGCACGCTGATGGATGGCCGGCTCGTTGTGGCCGACCTGCTGGGAAATGCGCCGGAGTGGCAGGAGCGGGCACTGTGCTCGCAGACCGACCCCGAGGCGTTCTTCCCGGAAAAGGGAGGCTCCACCCGCGAGGCGAAGCGAATCTGTTCCCGCTGCGAGGTCAAGACCGAGTGCCTGGAGTACGCGCTGGGTCACGACGAGCGGTTCGGCATCTGGGGCGGGCTCTCCGAACGGGAACGCCGCAAGCTCAAGCGCCGGGTGGCCTGACCGCGGCCGCCGACGGGCCCGCGGTCCGACGTCTCGGGCGCTGGGGGGCGCCGAGGCGCGGCCGCGCGGACCACGCGGCCCGCGGGGCCGTACCGCGGCAGGGTCGGCCGCGGAGACGGGCGTTCAGTCCAACTCGTCGGGATCGACCCCGAGCAGGTTCGCCACCTGCTCGATGATGACGTCGTGGACCAGGTCGGCGAGGTCGTCGCGGTCCACCGCCCGGAACTCCAGCGGCCGCCGGTAGAGCACGATCCGCGGCGGTACGCCCTGCCGGCCGGGGCGCCCGGGCAGCAGCCGGGCGAGCGGCACCTCGCCGTCCTCCAGCACGTCGGAGTCGTAGACGTTCAGGTCCGGTGGCACGTCCTCCACGGCGAACTCCACGCCGGCCAGCTCCTGGGCGTACTGCCGCTCCAGGCCCTCGACCGTGTCGAGCACCAGCTCGTCGAAGATCTCCGACTTGGTCCGGGCCAGCGGCACCGTCGCGGGCACCAGGCGCCCGCGCAGGCCGCGGCCGTGGCGGTCGCGACGGGTCCGGCGGCGACCGGGTCCGGCGGCGGGACGCACCTCGGACTCGGGGCGCCGGTCAGGGGCGCTCACGTCATCGCCTCGCTTCGCTGCGGCGATGCGTTCGCGGGCGCTGGGTTCATGGTTCGCTCGCTGCGCTCGTTCACGTCATCGCCTCGCTTCGCTGCGGCGATGCGTTCGCGGGCGCTGGGTTCATGGTTCGCTCGCTGCGCTCGCTCACGTCATCGCCTCGCCCGGCTGCGGGGAAGCGCTGCTCGCCACCGGGCCCCTGGTTCGCTCGCTCACGGGGCCAGGGTAGCGCCGGGCCGGAGCACCCGGGCTCATCGGAACCCGTCGGTACGTGCGCGTGTCGTCCGACCGTGCGCCATTTGGTGATCATGCTAGCGGCGTGTCGTACGGGTAGGCGTTTCGCTCAAGGCGGTGAAGGCGATACCGTTCCGCCGTGAGGTCGCCACGCCGCTGTTCCCGGAACGGTTGTCCCCGTCAGGCCGTTGCGACCCTGACCTACGTCTACGCGGACTCCACGGCCGTGGTCGGCCCACTGGCGGCCTTCCCGGAGCCGCACACTTATGACCTGTGCGAGCCGCACGCCCGCAGCCTCACCGCCCCCCGGGGCTGGGAGCTGGTCCGCCACGACGGCGAGTTCGAGCCGCCGCCGCCGACCACCGACGACCTGGTGGCGCTCGCGGAGGCGGTCCGCGAGGCGGCCCGACCCACCGCCCGCACCGACGGCGAAGCCGGCGACCACGGGCCCCACCTGGGCCGTCGCGGTCACCTGCGGGTCATCCCGCCCGCCCACTGACACCCGCCTCCGGCCGCGGTGCCCAGCCGGCCGCGGGCCCGGCCGTGGTGCCCAGCCGGCCGCGGGCCTGGCCGGGCAGCCGGTGCCGGCCCTGCCGCCAGCGGCCCGGTGCCGACCCTGCCCACCGGCCCCGCCGCGCCCCGGCCCGCGGCACCGGGCGGCGCGTTGTCGGCGCCGCGGCGGCCATGACAGGATCCCCTGGCCCGCCGACCGCGGTCCGGGTGTGCCCGGACCGGGCGCTCCGCCCGGTGTGATCATGGAGGAGCCGTGCCGCTCGCGACCCCTCGTAGTCCGTTGTCGCCCGAGGCCACCGAGGTCCTCGCCGCCCTGCCGAGAGCCGTCGGCCCGCGCGGAGCGCTCTCCCGGCGGCGCCTGCTCGGCGGCGCCGCGCTGGCGGCCGGCGGCGTCCTGCTCGGCGGCTGCGGCACGCCGGGCACCCGGCAGGCCGCGGGGGAGTGCGTCAGCGAGGACCGGTCGGCCGCCGAACGGACCGTGGCGTTCTCGAACTGGCCCCTCTACATCGACGCGGACGAGAAGCGGCCCGGCCGGCGACCCACCCTGGACCGGTTCACCGCCGAGACCGGCATCGCCGTGACCTACACCGAGGACATCAACGACAACGACGAGTTCTTCGGCAAGCTGCGCCCGCAGCTGGCCGACTGCCGGCCCACCGACCGGGACATCATCACGATGAGCGACTGGATGGTCGCGCGCCTGGTGCGGCTGGGCTGGCTCCAGAAGCTGGACCGGGCGGCGCTGCCCACGGTGGAGCAGAACCTGCTGCCGTCACTGCGGCAGCGGTCCTGGGACCCCACCGGCGAGTACGCGGTCCCGTGGCAGGCCGGGCTGGCCGGCATCGCCTGGAACGCCAAGGTCACCAAGGAGGTCCGCACGGTGGGCGAGCTGCTCACCCGACCGGACCTCAAGGGCCGGGTGACCATGCTGACCGAGCTGCGCGACACCATGGGGCTGCTGCTGTTCGACTCGGGCTACGACCCGGCCGACTTCACCGAGGCCCAGTTCGACGCGGCGCTGGAGCGGCTGGCCGAAGCGGTCGCGTCCGGGCAGATCCGCAGGTTCACCGGCAACGACTACGCCAGCGAGCTGGCCAAGGGCGACATCGCGGCATGCCTGGCGTGGTCCGGCGACGTGCTGCAGCTCAACCTGGCCGACCGCCGGGTCCGGTTCGTGGCGCCGGCGGCCGGCGCCATCCTGTTCTCCGACAATATGGTGGTGCCCAACGGCGCCGCACACCGGGCCAACGCCCAGCGGCTGATGGACTACTACTACCGGCCCGAGGTCGCCGCCGAGCTGGCCGCCTCGGTCAACTACATCTGCCCGGTGCAGGGCGCGCAGGAGGAGCTGCGCAAGCGCGACGCCGGCCTGGCCGCGCACCCGCTGATCTTCCCGGACGCCGCGACCCTCGGCCGGGCCCGGGAGTTCATGACCCTCACCGAGGAGCAGGAGCGCGCGTACAGCCGCAAGTTCCAGAAGGTCATCGGCGCGTGACCGGGCCGGCGGGGCCCGGCCCGGCCGCGGGCGGTGCGACGCGCGGGCTGGCGCTGGCGGGTCTGACCAAGCGGTACGGGAGCCACACCGTCGTGGACGGCCTGCACCTGCACGTGCCGGAGGGCGCCTTCTTCGCGCTGCTCGGACCGTCGGGCTGCGGCAAGACCACCACGCTGCGGATGGTCGCCGGGCTGGTGGAGCCGACCGCCGGCACGGTGCACCTCGACGGCCGGGACCTCACGCCGCTGAGGCCGTACCGGCGGCCGGTCAACACCGTGTTCCAGAGCTACGCGCTCTTCCCGCACCTGGACGTGGGGGAGAACGTGGCGTTCGGCCTGCGTCGCCGCGGGGTGTCCGGCGTCGCGCGCCGGGTCGCCGAGGTGCTCGCGCTGGTGCAGCTCGACGGGTTCCAGCGGCGCCGCCCGGCGCAGCTGTCCGGCGGGCAGCAGCAGCGCGTGGCGTTGGCCCGGGCACTGGTCAACGAGCCCCGCCTGCTGCTGCTCGACGAGCCGCTGGGCGCGCTGGACCTGCAACTGCGGCGGCGGATGCAGGCCGAGCTCAAACGGGTCCAGACCGAGGTCGGCGTGACGTTCCTGCACGTCACCCACGACCAGGACGAGGCCATGTGGCTGGCGGACACCGTGGCGGTGATGAACAACGGCCGGGTGGAGCAGGTCGGCCCGCCCGCGCAGGTCTACCAGTTCCCGGCCACCGCGTTCGTGGCCGACTTCCTCGGCCGGTGCAACCTCCTCGCCGCCGAGGTCGTCGGCCGCAGCGGGGACGACCTGCTGCTGGACGCCCACGGGAGCCGGTTCGCGGTGCCCGCCGCCCGGGCCCGCGCCAGCCGCGGCCGGGTGTGGCTGGGGGTGCGGCCCGAGAAGGTCCGGTTGGTCGCCGGGGCCGCCGGGGTGCCGGCCGGCGCGAACGGCGTGCGGTGCGTGGTCGCCGAGACCGGCTACGGCGGGGTCGGCACGGAGTACCTGCTGCGCACCGGCTGGGGACAGCAGCTGCGGGCCTTCCGGGCGAACGCCGACGACGCCGCACCACTGCCACCGGGCACGCCGGTCACCGCGGTGTGGCGGCCGGCGCACGCCTTCCTCGTCGAGCGGTCCCCGGGCGCCGACGGGCCGGGGCACGCCGACGGGCCGGGGCACGCGCACCGGCCCCGGGGCGGCGAGGGCACCGGGGACCACCAGGGCGCGGGGCTGGCCGGTCCGGGTGGCCACGCCCCCGCCCCGGCGTCGGCATGAGCGACGCACGGTCGTCCGCGCAGCCGACGCCTGCGGGGTCGTCGTACGCGGGGTCGTCGTGGGGCTCGGCGCACGCGGGGCCGCCGTCGGGGTCGCCGCCCGCGGGCCCGTCGCCGGCCGGGCCGCCGCGCGCCGCGGCGTCGGCGGTCGGCCGTCGGCGGAGCCGGGCGCGGCCGTACCTGCTGGCCCTGCCCGGTGTGCTGTGGCTCCTGCTGTTCTTCCTGCTGCCGGTGGGCCAGCTCGTGGCCACGAGCTTGTACGACCCGGCGGGCTCGCTGGAGGCCGGCTACGCGATGACGTGGGCCGTGGGTACCTACCCCGAGGTGCTGGTCGAGTACCGCTGGCATCTGGCCCGCGCGTTCGGCTACGCCGCCCTGGCAACCCTGTGCTGCCTGCTGCTGGGCTACCCGCTGGCGTACGCGATCGCCCGCCGGGCCGGGCGCTGGCGACACCTGCTGCTGGTGTGCGTGGTGGCGCCGTTCTTCACCAGCTTCCTGGTCCGCACCCTGGCCTGGAAGACGATCCTGTCCGACCAGGGGCCCGTGGTGGGCGCGCTGCGCGCGGTGCACCTGCTCGCCGCGGACGGGCGGCTGCTGGCCAGCGGGACCGCCGTGGTCGCCGGCCTGACGTACAACTTCCTGCCGTTCATGGTCCTGCCGCTGTACGCGAGCCTGGAGCGCCTCGACGGCCGGCTCCTGGACGCGGCCGCGGACCTGTACGCCGGCCCGGTGCAGCGGTTCCGCACCGTGGTGCTGCCGCTGTCCCTGCCCGGCGTGGCCGCCGGCACGCTGCTCACCTTCATCCCGGCGGCCGGGGACTACGTCAACGCGGAGCTGCTGGGCACCCCGCGCACCCATCCGGTCGGCAACGTGATCGAATCGGCGTTCCTGGTGTCGTTGGACTACCCGCGGGCGGCGGCACTCTCGGTGCTGCTGATGACCGCGACGCTGGCGCTGGTGGTCGGCTACCTCCGCCGGCTCGGGCGGGACGCGCTGGTGGGCCGGTGACCGCCCCGGCCCCGGCCACCGGACCGAACGGGTCGGTCGGGTCGGCCGGGCACGGGCCGTCGGGCTGGCCCGGCTCCGCCGGCCGGCTGCCCGCGGCACGGGCCGCGGCCCGCCGGCTCCGCCGGTGGCTCGCCGACCACTGGGTGCTGGGCGCGGCGCTGCTCGTGCTGGCGTACCTCTTCGTGCCGCTGGCCGTGGTGGTGGGGCTGTCGTTCAACCGGCCGGCGAGCCGACTGTCCTACGAGTTCCACGAGTTCACGTGGGACAACTGGGCCAACCCGTGCGGCCCGGGAGAGCTGTGCGCGGCGCTGGCCCGCAGCGTGCGGATCGGCCTGGCGGCCACCGTCCTGGCCACGGTGCTGGGCACGCTGCTGGCGTTCGCGCTGAGCCGGCACCGCTTCCGCGGTCGCGGCCTCGTCCACCTGCTGGTGCTGCTGCCGATCACCACGCCGGAGGTGGTGCTGGGCTCGTCCCTGCTCACGCTGTTCACCGCCGCCGGCGTGCCGCTGGGGTTCTGGACCGTGGTGGCGGCGCACGTGATGTTCTGCCTGTCCTTCGTCGTCGTCACGGTCAAGGCCCGGCTGGCCGGGCTCGACCCGGCGCTGGAGGAGGCCGCCATGGACCTGTACGCCACCGGCTGGCAGACCTTCCGCCGCGTCACGCTGCCCCTGGTGTTCCCGGGCGTTCTGGCGGCGGCGCTGCTGGCCTTCTCGCTGTCGTTCGACGACTTCGTGGTGACCACCTTCAACGCCGGCACCACCACCACGTTCCCCATGTTCGTCTGGGGCGCCGCCCAGCGCGGCGTTCCCCCACAGGTCAACGTCGTGGGCACCGCCATGTTCGCCGTCGCGTTCGTCGCGGTGGCGGCGGGCATCGGGCGCCCGCGCCGTCGGGCGGTCCGCTGAGCGGGCGGCCGGCGCGGCCCCGCGCGCGGGCGGTTACCGTCGAACGGTGTCCGTGACCCCGTTCTACGTCGCCGGCCGCCCCGAGCACGGGACCGCGCCGCTGGTGGTGTGCTCGCCGTTCGACGGCCGGGAGGCCGGGCGCACCAGCCACGCCGGCCCCGAGCAGGTGGAGCGCGCCGTGGCGGCCGCCGCCGCGGCCGCGGCCGACACCGCCGCGCTGCCCGCGCACGCCCGCGCCGCGGCGCTGGACCACGTGTCGCGCCGGCTCGCCGAGCGCGCCGAGGAGGCGGCCGCCCTCATCACCGCGGAGAGCGGCAAGCCGGTCAGGTGGGCCCGGGTGGAGGTCACCCGGGCGGTGTCCACGCTCCGCTGGGCCGCGGAGGAGGCCCGGCGCTTCTCCGGCGAGCTGCAGCGGCTCGACACCGACCCGGCGGCCGCCGCCGCGCCGCCGCCAGGCTCGGGGCGGGCCGCGGGCACGGGGCGGATCGCCGTGGTGCGCCGGTTCCCCCGCGGGCCGGTGCTGGGCATCACCCCGTTCAACTTCCCGCTCAACCTCGTGGCGCACAAGGTCGCGCCGGCGCTGGCCGTCGGCGCCCCGATCGTCGTCAAGCCGGCGCCGGCCACCCCGCTGTCCGCGCTGCTGCTCGGCGAGCTGCTCGCCGAGACCGACCTGCCGGCCGGCGCGTGGTCGGTGCTGCCGCTGCCCAACGCGCAGGCGGAGCAGCTGGTGGCCGACCCCCGGCTGCCGGTGGTGTCGTTCACCGGCTCCGGGCCGGTCGGCCAGCGCATCCGGCGCGCGGTGCCGGACAAGCACGTAACCCTGGAGCTGGGCGGCAACGCTGCCGCCGTGGTCTGTGCCGACTACCCGGATCTGGCCTGGGCCGCCGAGCGGATCGCCGTGTTCGGGACCTACCAGGGCGGCCAGAGCTGCATCGCGGTGCAGCGGGTGTTCGTGGCGGGGTCGCGCTGCGCGGAGTTCGTGGCGCTGCTGGTGGACGCCGTCGGCCGGCTGCGTACCGGAGATCCCGCCGACCCCGACACCGACGTGGGTCCGCTGATCGGCGAGGACGCCGCCCGCCGGGTCGAGGAGTGGGTCGCCGAGGCGGTGGCGGCCGGAGCCCGGGTGCTGACCGACGGGCGCCGGGACGGGGCGCAGGTCCCGCCGACGGTGCTCACCGACGTGCCGCGCGAGGCCCGGGTGAGCGCCGAGGAGGTGTTCGGCCCGGTGCTGGTGGTCACGCCGGTCCCGGACGACGAGGCCGCGTTCGCCGCGGTCAACGACTCCGCGTACGGCCTGCAGGCCGGCGTGTTCACCCGTGACCTCGGTACGGCGTTCCGGGCGCACCGGGTGCTCCAGGTCGGCGGGGTCATCGTGGGCGACGTGCCGGCGTACCGGGCCGATCAGATGCCCTACGGCGGGGTCAAGGGCAGCGGCGTGGGCCGGGAGGGCGTGCGCAGCGCGATGGAGGACTACACCGAGCCGCGCGTGCTGGTGCTCACCGCGGTCGACCTGTAGCGGCCGGCGGGCCGGGCGGCCGCCGGGCGCGGGGCTGCCACCGGGCGGTGCTGCGTTCGGCGCGGCGCCGGTGCTGTTGCCGGCGTCACGCCGGCCCGCCAGGCCCGCCGGGATGCCGGGCGCGGCCCGCGACCGGCCACTAGGCTGAGCGCGACCGGACCGAACGTCCGGATGGGCCTGCGGTGAGGAGAGCGCGCGCGTGTCTGACCTGTCCCAGATCGTGAAGGCGTACGACGTGCGGGGCGTGGTCCCCGACCAGCTCGACGAGCGGGCCGCCCACGCGCTCGGGGCGGCGTTCGCGCAGACCCTGCGCGCCGGCGGCGACGACCGCGGCGCGGTGGTCATCGCCCACGACATGCGCGAGTCCTCGCCCGGCCTGGCCGAGGCGTTCGGCGCCGGGGCCCGGGCCGAGGGCGTCGCCGTGGTCTCCGCGGGGCTCGGCTCCACCGACCTGCTCTACTACGCCTCCGGTGCCCTGGACCTGCCGGGCGCCATGTTCACCGCCAGCCACAACCCCGCCCAGTACAACGGCGTCAAGCTGTGCCGGTCCGGGGCCCGGCCGATCGGGCAGGACACCGGGCTGGCCGAGATCCGCGACCGCGCTCAGGCCATCCTGGACGGCTCGGCTCCCCCGCCCGGCGCCCCGCAGGCGCCCGTGGAGCACCGGGACCTGCTCGCTGACTACGCCGCACACCTGCGCACGCTGGTCGACCTCAGCGGGATCCGGCCGCTGACCGTGGTGGTCGACGCGGGCAACGGGATGGGCGGGCACACCGTGCCGGCCGTGCTCGGCGACTCGCTGCTGCCGGCCCTGCCCCTGCGCATCCTGCCGTTGTACTTCGAACTGGACGGCTCCTTCCCCAACCACGAGGCCAATCCGCTGGAGCCGGCGAACCTGGTGGACCTGCAGAAGGCCGTCCGGGAACACGACGCGGACCTGGGCATCGCGTTCGACGGCGACGCCGACCGCTGCTTCGTGGTGGACGAGAACGGGGATCCGGTGTCGCCCAGCGCGATCACCGCCCTGGTGGCGGTCCGTGAGCTGGCCAAGCACCCGGGCGCCACGGTCATCCACAACCTGATCACCTCCAGCGCCGTGCCGGAGATCGTCGCCGAGCACGGCGGCACCCCGGTGCGCTCCCGGGTCGGGCACTCGTTCATCAAGGCCGAGATGGCCCGCACCCAGGCGGTTTTCGGCGGGGAGCACTCCGCGCACTACTACTTCCGGGACTTCTGGTACGCCGACACCGGCATGCTGGCCGCGATGCACGTGCTGGCCGCGCTCGGCGAGCAGGACGGTCCGCTGTCGGCCCTGGCCTCCCGGTACCAGCGGTACGTCTCGTCCGGTGAGATCAATTCGACGGTGACCGACCAGGCGGCCAAGCTCGCCGAGGTGAAGGCCGCCTTCGCCGACCAGGAGCTGGACGAGCTGGACGGCCTGACCGTGCGCTTCTCCGACGGTGCCTGGATCAACCTTCGCCCGTCGAACACCGAGCCGCTGCTGCGGCTCAACATCGAGGCCGCCGACGCCGCGCGGGTGCGCCAGCTGCGGGACGAGGTTCTCGGGCTGATCCGCCGCTAGGCTCGTGCGCGGGCCGCCGTCCCGGGCGGCCCGCGGACCTTGCGGAAGGAGTCGGCCGGTGGCCCTCGACCCACAGCTGCTGGAGATCCTGGCCTGCCCGGATACCCACCACGCCCCGCTGGCGCACGACCCGGCGGCGCAGACGCTGACCTGCACCCAGTGCGGTCGGGTCTTCGAGGTGCGCGACGGCATCCCGGTGCTGCTGCTGGACGAGGCGCGGCCGGCCGGCGCGGCGGACGCGGCGGGGAGGCTCTGATGGCGACCCCGGTGGACGGCACGGCGGGGCTGAGCGGGCGGCGTACGCCCGACGAGCGGCTGCTGGACGACCAGGCGGTGATCGAGGCCAACGACCCCGGTGGGATGCTGCGGGCGACCGCGTCGGCGGGCGCCCAGGTGCGCGAGTCGGCCGCCCTGGCCGCGGAGGCCAACCTGGCCAACCTCGGCGACGAGGGCCGACCCCGCGCGGTGGTGGTGGCCGGGGTGGGCACCGCCGCGCGCACCGGCGACGTGCTCGCCACGGTCGCCGGGCCCCGCTGCCCGGTGCCGGTGCTGTCCCACCGCAGCGCGGGCGTGCCCGGCTGGGTCGGCGCCGCCGACGTGGTGATCGCGGTGTCCGCCTCGGGACGCAGCCCCGAGGCGCTGGGCGCGGCCCAGGCGGCGGCGCGACGCGGCGCCCGGCTGGTGGCGGTCGGCGCCCCGGACTCCGAGCTGCAGGCGGTCGCCGAACGCGCCCGCGCCTGCTTCATCCCGGTGCCGCGCCGGGCCCCGGCCCGGGCCAGCCTGTGGGGGCTCACCGTGCCCGTGCTGCTGGCCGCCCGGGCGCTCGGCCTGGTGAAGGTGAACGAAGCCGACCTGGCCGAGACCGCGGCCCGGCTGGACGCCGACGCGGACCGCTGCCGGCCCGCCGCCGAGTCCTTCGTCAACCCCGCGAAGTCGCTGGCCCTGGACCTGGCCGGCGCGGTGCCGATCGTCTGGGGCTCCTCCCCGCTGGCCACCGTGGCGGCCCGGCGGTTCGGCGACGTGCTGGCGGCGAATGCCCGCTACCCCGCGGTGACCGGCGCGCTCGGTGAGGCCGGTCGGGGACGGGTCGGCCTCCTCGACGGGGTGTTCGGGGGGTTGGTCGAGGCCAGCCGCGACCTGTTCGCCGATCCGGAGGACGTCGACGAGGCCCCGACCCGCCTCCGGGTGGTGGTCCTGCGCGACGGCGGCCTCGGCGCCGAGGATGACGCCGACGAGCCGGTGGTGGTCGAGGAGCGCCGGGCGGAGGCGGTGCAGACGCTGGCCGAGCGGCGTGGCGTACGGTGCAGCGTGGTCACCGCCGAAGGCGGTTCGGCGCTGGAGCGGCTCGCGTCGCTGCTCGCCGTACCGGATTTCGCATCGATCTATCTGGCCCTGGCCCACGGCCTGGACCCGATGGCCGTGCCGGCGGTGTCCGAGATGAAGGAGTTGTCGAGCGAGCCGCCCGCCCCGCCGGCCTGAACCGGTCGCGGCGCGACACTCGGCATCACACGGACGGCGAGGAGATCGGCAATGACGGAGCACGGCGAGCGAATCGTGGGCTCAGGGCGGGCGCGGATGCGTATCGCGGAGCGCAGCGAGGCGATCGCATGAGCGCCTCTGGTGGGACGAAGGCGATCGTCGCGGCGCTGCTGGCGAACCTCGGCATCGCGGTCACGAAGTTCATCGCCTACCTGCTGACCTTCTCGTCGTCCATGCTGGCCGAGTCGATCCACTCGGTGGCGGACTCGGGCAATCAGGCGCTGCTGCTGCTGGGCGGGCGCCGGGCCCGGCGGTCCGCCACGCCCCTGCACCCGTTCGGGTACGGCCGCGAGCGCTACATCTACGCGTTCATCGTCTCCATCGTGCTGTTCACCGTGGGCGGCCTCTTCGCGCTGTACGAGGCGTGGCACAAGTTCCAGCACCCGGAGCCCATCACCAGGTGGCAGTGGGTGCCGGTGGTGGTGCTGGTGGTGGCCATCGCGCTGGAGACCTGGTCCTTCCGCACCGCGATCGTGGAGTCCAACGCCGTGCGGGGCAACGCCTCGTGGACGGACTTCGTCCGCCGGGCCAAGGCGCCCGAGCTGCCGGTGGTGCTGCTGGAGGACCTGGGCGCCCTGGTCGGCCTGATCCTCGCGCTGTTCGGGGTCTCGATGACTCTGATCACCGGCGACGGGGTCTGGGACGCGCTCGGCACCGCCATGATCGGTGTCCTGCTCGTCGTCATCGCGGTCGTGCTGGCGATCGAGACCAAGAGCCTGCTGCTCGGCGAGGGCGCCACGCCGGAGGACGTCGCGGCGATCGAGCGGGCGCTCACCGCCGGGGCCGAGGTGGACCGGATCATCCACATGAAGACCCTGCACCTGGGGCCGGACGAGCTGCTCGTGGCGGCCAAGATCGCGGTGCGGCACGATGACACCGCCGGGCGGGTGGCGGCGGTCATCAACGCCGCCGAGAAGCGCATCCGGGCGGCGGTCCCGATCGCCCGGGTGATCTATCTGGAGCCCGACATCTACCAACCCGAGCAGGCCGTCGCGAGCCCGGCCGGTGGGCGGGCGTCGGCGGACGCCGGCGCGGACCCGGTGGGCGGCGGCGCCGGAGGGCACTGACGGTGGAGCTGCTCACCAACCCGATCAGGTCCTACGCGTGGGGGTCGCGGACGGAGCTGGCCCGGCTCCAGGGGCGTGCCGTGCCCAGCCCCACGCCCGAGGCGGAGCTGTGGATGGGCGCCCATCCGGTGGCGCCCTCCACGGTCGAGCGACCGGGCGGGTCGGTGAGCCTGGCCGACCTGATCAGTGCGGCTCCCCGGGAGACGCTCGGCGAGGCGGTGGTGGCCACCTTCGGGGCGCGGCTGCCGTACCTGCTCAAGGTCCTGGCCGCCGAGTCGCCGCTGTCGCTGCAGGCACACCCCGACGCCGAGCGCGCCCGGCGGGTCTACCACGCGCAGCGCGCGGCGGGCGGCCCGGCCACCTACGCCGACCCGTTCCACAAGCCTGAGCTGCTGGTGGCGCTGACGCCGTTCGAGGCGCTGTGCGGGTTCCGGGACCCGCGGGTGTCCGCGGAGCTGCTGGCCGGGCTGGGCGTCCCGGCGCTGGCTCCCCTGGTCGCCGCGCTGCGGGAGGGGCCGGCGGGGCTGCGCACGGCGGCCGAGGCGTTGCTCACCTGGCCGGCGGCCGACCGGGCGCCGCTGGTCGACGCCGTGGTCGGGGCCGCCACGGCAGCTGCCCGGGACGACCCGGCGGGCGCCGAGGGCGGGTTCGCCACCGAGTACGCGCTGGCCGGGAGGCTGGCCGCGTACTACCCGGGCGACGTCGGCGTCGTGGTGGCGCTGCTGCTGAACCACGTCGTGCTGGCACCGGGGGAGGCGGTGTGGATGCCGCCGGGCAACCTGCACTCCTACCTGCACGGCACCGGCGTGGAGATCATGGCGGCCAGCGACAACGTGGTGCGCGGTGGTCTCACCCCGAAGCCGGTCGACGTGCCGGAACTGCTCCAGGTGGTCCGCTTCGAGCCGCTGGACAAGCCGGTGGTGCCGCCGACCCGGCTGGGCGCCGGCGTGGTGACCTGGACGCTCCCGGTGATCGACTTCGGGTTGTTCCAGGTGGAGGCGGACGGCGGCGAGGTGGCCGTGCCGGTGCGCGGCCCCTGCACGGTGTTCTGCCGGTCCGGTGCGCTGACCGTGGACGACGGCCGGGCGGCCGTCCGGCTGTCGGCGGGCGCGGCGGCCTTCGGCGGAGCCGGCGCTGGCCCGGTCCGGTTCCGGGGAGCGGGCACGGCCTTCCTGGCCACCACGAACCTCTGACCGCGCAGCCGTACGGCCGTGCGGCCGCGTGGCCCGTACGGGCGCTACGGCTGCGACAACTCGGGCGAAACTAATTATCCGTTTTGCTTGACATGGTCTTAGCGGAATGTAGTCTTCTAAGTACGCAGCGTCATCGAGGCGATGGCAATCGGGACGCGCGCGGGGGAACCAAACCGGGGGGATGCGCGGGGCGGTTGGCCGGCTGGTGGGTGACCACCGTCGAGTCAGCCGCCCCGCGCGCTGTCCGCCGACGGGTCCGCCGGCGACTCGGCCGCAGGACGCCGCTTCGGGCGTGTCCGCGGCACCGCGCGGCACGTGTCCCGCGGCACCGCGCGGGTGCGCTGCTGTTGCCGCGCGGTGTGTGGGCCGCGCGACGATGCGGCGCGGACCACTGCGCCGCGCGCCGCCGGGTGGGCACTCTCCGCGTAGGGTGGACTCTCGCCGAGCTACGACGGGAGTCTTGATGACCAGCACCCTGACGCCGGGCGCCAGTGGCGCGCCGACCGACCACCGCCCCCGCCCGCTCGCCGCGGGGGATTTCAAGGTCGCCGACCTCTCGCTGGCCGCGTTCGGACGCAAGGAGATCCAGCTCGCCGAGCACGAGATGCCCGGCCTGATGGCGGTGCGTCGGGAGTACGCGCAGGCCCAGCCGCTGCGCGGGGCCCGGATCACCGGCTCGCTGCACATGACCATCCAGACCGCCGTGCTCATCGAGACCCTGGTGGCGCTCGGGGCGCAGGTGCGCTGGGCCAGCTGCAACATCTTCTCCACCCAGGACCACGCCGCGGCCGCCGTGGTGGTCGGGCCGACCGGCACGCCGGAGCAGCCGGCCGGGGTGCCGGTCTACGCGTGGAAGGGCGAGACGCTCGACGAGTACTGGTGGTGCACCCAGCAGGTGCTGTGCTGGCCCGACGGCGGCGGGCCCAACATGATCCTGGACGACGGCGGCGACGCCACGCTGCTGGTGCACAAGGGCGTGGAGTACGAGCGGGCCGGCGCCGTGCCGTCGGCCGAGACCGCCGACTCGGAGGAGTTCGCCGTCATCCTGGAGCTGCTGCGCGCCTCGCTGGCCGAGGACCCGCAGCGGTGGACCCGACTGGCCGAGGGCATCAGGGGCGTCACCGAGGAGACCACCACCGGCGTGCACCGGCTCTACGAGATGCGGCAGTCCGGCACCCTGCTGTTCCCGGCGATCAACGTGAACGACTCGGTGACCAAGTCCAAGTTCGACAACAAGTACGGCTGCCGGCACAGCCTGATCGACGGCATCAACCGGGCCACCGACGTGCTCATCGGCGGCAAGGTGGCGGTGGTGTTCGGCTACGGCGACGTGGGCAAGGGCTGCGCCGAGTCGCTGCGGGGCCAGGGCGCCCGGGTGATCGTGACCGAGGTGGACCCGATCTGCGCGCTGCAGGCCGCCATGGACGGCTACCAGGTCACCACCCTGGACGAGGTGGTCGGCACGGCGGACATCTTCATCACCGCCACCGGCTGCCGGGACGTGATCACGGCGGCCGACATGGCGCGGATGAAGCACCAGGCCATCGTCGGCAACATCGGGCACTTCGACAACGAGATCGACATGGCGGGCCTGTCGAGGATCCCCGGCATCGTGCGCAACACCGTGAAGCCGCAGGTGGACGAGTGGGTCTTCCCGGACGGGCACTCGGTGATCGTGCTGTCCGAGGGTCGGCTGCTGAATCTCGGCAACGCCACGGGCCACCCCAGCTTCGTGATGTCCAACAGCTTCACCAACCAGGTGATCGCCCAGATCGAGCTGTTCACCCGCCCGGAGGCGTTCCCGCTCGGCGTGCACGTGCTGCCCAAGCACCTGGACGAGAAGGTCGCGCGGCTGCACCTGGACGCGCTCGGGGTCAAGCTGACCCAGCTGACCAAGCCTCAGGCCGACTACCTGGGCGTGCCGGTCGAGGGCCCGTACAAGCCGGAGCACTACCGCTACTGAGCCCGCCGGTCCGGGCCGCACGGGGGCCGGGCCGCACGGGGGCCGGGCCGCACGGGGAGGTGCGACGGGTTCAAGCAGCGGCGTCCGCGGCTGGCGGGTCAGCCCGCCAGCCGCAGCCGGCCCGGGCCAGCCACCTGCACCAGTTCGGCGTCGAGCAGGTCGGTCCACCGGCGCCGGACGTTGGCCAGCGTGGTGAGCACGGGGCGGGTCCCAGGGGAGTCCGCCCACACCAGGAACGCGTCGCCGTCCGGGATGACCGCCACCCAGGCGACGATGTGGCCCGTTTCCTGTCCCTCCTCGCGGCGGTAGAGCGCGAAGATGGCCGGCTCCTGGTCGACCAGCAGCAGGCCCAGGGCGGCGGGCCAGGCGGTGTCGGCGGCGGTGCGATCGTCCCACACGTCAGCCTCCCCTGGGGAGCGAGGGCCGTCGCTGCCGTCGCCCGGCTGGTCGGTCGTGTCGTGGCCGGGGGGCCGCGACCCTCAGAGTCGCGCCGACCCCGTTGTCGCCCTTAACCACCATTAAGGCAGTCCACTGTCTCCGGTGCAAGTGCATGGACATGCCGTCCTCTTGCACTCCTCCGGTCAGGCTTGCGGCTAGGGTGTGCGAGTGACCGCCCGGAGCCCGACGATTCTGCGCCGCCAGCTGGGCGCGGCGCTGCGCGAATTCCGGGAGCGGGCGGGGCTCACGGTGGCCGCGGTGGCCGGCGATCTGGGCTGGTCGGAGTCCAAGCTCAGCCGCATCGAGACCGCCCACATCGGCATCCGCCGGCCCGATCTGGAGCGCCTGCTGGACCACTACGCGGTCGCCGAGCCGCAGCGGCGCCGGCTGCTGGCCATGGCAGGCCAGGCGCGTCAGCGCGGCTGGTGGGAGGCGTACGGTGAGGCGCTGCCCACCGCCTACGAGACCTACATCGGCCTGGAGGCCGAGGCGACCCGGCTGCGCGAGTACAACGCCACGGTGGTGCCGGGGCTGCTCCAGACCGACGAGTACGCCCACGCCGTGATCAAGATGGTGGCCGACATTCCGGTCGACGTGGCCGCCGACCGGGTGTCGGTGCGGCTGGCCCGCCGGGCGGTGCTGACCCGGGAGCCGCCGCTGGAGCTGTGCCTGATCGTGGACGAGGCGGCACTGCGCCGCCGGATCGGCGGGCGGGACATCATGCGCCGCCAGTTGCGCGCGCTGCTGGAGGCGGTGGAGCGACCCGCCGTCACGCTCCAGGTGCTGCCGTTCGCGATCGGCTCGCACGCCGCGCTGGCCGGCTCCTTCACCATCCTCGACTTCGAGCCGGGCCTGGACACACCGACCGTGTACTGCGACGGCATGACCGGCGGGGTCTTCCGCACCGCGCCCGGCGACGTGGCGTACTACGCCGCCGCCTTCACCAAGCTGAGCGCCCGCGCGCTGGCGCCGACCGCTTCCCAGGAGTTCATCACTGAGTGCCTGCGGGAGTTCCAGTAGAACGGGAGAGAGGAAGACGGTCGGTGTCAATGGTTCGAAGCCCGCTCGGTGCGCAGTGGCGGAAGAGCTCCCGCAGCAGTGGGACCGGCGCGTGCGTCGAGGTCGCCCAGCCGGCGGCTGCCGCCGTACGGGTGCGGGACAGCAAGGACCCGGGCGGGCCGCAGCTCGCCTTCGCCCCCGGCGCCTGGCGCGCGTTTCTGCGCGGCGTGGCCGGCGGTGACCTGAGCCCGGGGTCCGGCGGCGACCCGAGCCGGGGATGAGGGCGCGGCGGGCGCCCGGCCGGACTCCCTAGCGGGGTCCGCCGGTCAGCTCGGGCCACAGCCGGGCGGTCACCGACCGGCTGTGGGCCAGCCGGCCCGCCGCCCGCCGGTGCCGCTCCGCCAGCACCGCCGCCAGGTACGCCCAGCCCGGCACGCCGGGCGGGGGCGGCGGCGTGGTGGCCGCGGCGACCTCGGTGGCCAGCGCGTGCCCCAGCCGGCTGCGCTCCGGCTCGGCCATCGTCCGGGCCCGGGCCAGGAAGTGCCGTACGGCCAGCGCCAGATCGTCGTCCAGGCCGGTCAGGTCCAGCGTGGCGGCCCAGGCGGCCAGCGGCCGCGGCATGCCGGGAATCCACCCCCAGCCGGCCGGGCTGCGCTCGTGGATGACGATCGTGCCGGCGGCCAGGTCGCCCAGTCGCTTGCCGCGCGGGCTGGCCATCATCGTGGCCAGCGCGACCGTCCAGGTGACCAGCGGGAACAGCAGGCCGGGCCACTCCAGGGTCACGCCGACCAGGCTGCGGGTGAGCGCGTGGCGGAACCGCACCGGCCCGCCGTCGTCGCGGACCACGCGCAGCCCCAGCGCCAGCTTGCCCAGGGACCGGCCGCCGCTCAGCGTCTCGAACAGCGTCGGGTAGCCGACCAGCACCAGCACCGCCAGCGCCACCGCGGTGCCCCGGTAGAGGGCCTCGTCGGCCCACGGCACCGACGCCGAGATCGCCGCGAACGACGTGAGCACCAGGACCAGCAGCAGCCCGACCTGGGCCGCGGCGTCCAGCAACAGCGCCACGGCGCGCGAGCCGATCCGGGCGATCCGAACCTCCAGCGCGACCGCCTCGCCGCTGACCAGGCCGGGCACCGCCCAGGGGGTGCTGTGCACGCTCACCGGAACAGTGAACACTATGGGCGCGGGGCCGGAAGGAGGCGACGGTGGACCTCGACGCGTTCGTCGCCGAGCACGAGGGGCAGTGGCGGCGCCTGGAGCACCTGTGCCGGCGCCGGCGGCTCGCCGCGGCCGAGGCCGACGAGCTGGTGGCGCTCTACCAGCGGGCGGCCACCCACCTGTCGCTGGTGCGCAGCCGGTCGCCCGACCCCGTGCTGGTGGCCCGCCTGTCCCGGCTGGTCCTGACGGCGCGCGGGGCGGTCACCGGGGGCGGGCGCTTCCAGTGGCGGGACGTCGCCGCGTTCTTCACCGTCGGCTTCCCGCTGGCGGTGTACCGGGCGTGGCCGTGGTGGAGCGCGGTCGCCGTGGGCTTCTGCCTGCTGAGCGGCTTCCTCATGGCCTGGGTGGCCGGACACCCGGACAGCGCCGCCGCGCTGCTGGGCCCCGAGCAGACCGCGGAGCTGGTCGACCACGGCTTCGCCGCGTACTACACCGAGTACCTGGCACCGAACTTCGCCTTCCACCTGTGGACGCACAACGCGTGGCTGGCGGCGCAGTGCCTGGCCGCCGGCGTGCTCATCCTGCCGGTGCTGTGGCTGCTGTGGCAGAACGCGCTGAACCTGGGCGTGGTGGGCGGCATCATGATCGGCAACGGTCGGGCCGACGTCTTCTTCGGGCTGATCCTGCCGCACGGTCTGCTGGAGCTGACCGGCATCTTCGTGGCAGCCGGGGTGGGCCTGCGGATCGGCTGGGCGTGGATCTCGCCCGGCCCGCACCGGACCCGGGGCAAGGCGTTGGCCCGGACGGCGCGGGCCGGCATGCTGGCGGCGTTGGGCCTGGTGGGGCTCTTCGGCGTGGCGGGCCTGATCGAGGCGTTCGTGACGCCGGCCCCGCTGCCGGCGGCGTTCCGCGTCGGCATCGGCGCCGCGGCGTGGCTCGGCTTCCTCGGCTACGTACTGGTCCTGGGCCGCCGCGCCGCGGCGGCCGGGCACAGCGCGGACGTACCGGACTGAGCCCGCCGACCGCGGCGCCGCCCGGCGGCGCCTCCGGGCCGGTGCCGGCGGGGTCGGGGTCGGCCGGAGCCCGCGCCGGCGGGTCAGAGCCGGCCGGCGGCTTTGAGACCGAGGTACGTGTCGGCCACGGCGGCGGCGAAGGTGCCGGCCGGCGCGTCGAGCACGGTCACCCCGCTGCGGGTCAGCGCCGCGCGGATCCGCTCCCGGTCGGCCAGCGCCCGCCAGGCGGACGCCGCCGCGTACACGTCCTCCGCCCGCCGCGGGGGCGCCTCGGTCAGCTCCGCCAGCAGGGGGTCGTGCACCGACGCCACCACGACCCGGTGCCGGGCGGCCAGCCGGGGCAGCACCGGCAGCAGGCCGTAGCCCAGCGCCTCCGGCTCCAGCGCCGTGAACAGCACCACCAGCGCCCGCTTGCGCTCGCGGCGCAGGACCTCCCCGGCGACGAGTTCGAAGTCGGTCTCCACCAGCGCCGGAGCCACCGGGGCGAGCGCGTCCACCAGGCGGGGCAGCCGCAGGTCCCGGGCCGCACCCGACACCGCGGCGCGGACCGCGACGTCCACCGCGAGCAGGTCCACCCGGTCCCCGGCCCGGGCGGCGAGGGTCGCCAGCAGCAGCGCCGCGTCGATGGCGGTGTCCAGCCGCGGCTCGTCGCCGAGTCGCACCGCGGACGTGCGGCCGGTGTCCACCACGCACAGCACCCGGCGGTCCCGCTCCGGCCGCCAGGTCCGCACGAGGACGTCGGCCCGGCGGGCGCTGGCCCGCCAGTCGATCGACCGCACGTCGTCGCCGGTCACGTACTCGCGTAGGGTGTCGAACTCGGTGCCCTGGCCGCGCCCCTTGGTGACCGTGGAGCCGTCGAGCAGCCGCAGCCGGGCCAGCTTCTCCGGCAGGATCCGGCGGGACGGGAAGCGGGGCAGCACGCGCAGCGTCCACGGGGGAGTGGCCCGGTCGGCGGCCCGCCGGGAGAGCTGGCGGTGGGCCAGCCCCAGCGGCCCGTACGACCGCACGCTGACCCGCACCGCCGGCCGGTCCCCGCGCCGGGTGGGCGTCAGGGCGCTCACCAGCTCGGCGGTCTCACCGGGGCGCAGCCGCACCCGGCGGCGCTCCGGCATTCCCGGGGCGCCCGCCCCGGCGGAGGGCACCCACGCGTCGCGGACCTCCCCGCGCAGCGTGCGCGGCCCCGGGTGGTGCACCCAGAGCGTCACGGTGGCGGTCCCGCCCAGCCACACCCGGCGGTCGCCTGCCCGGCGCAGGCGCACCGCGGACGGCGGCGCGGCGAGGGCCAGGTCCACCAGCCACAGGCTGCCGAGCAGCCCCGCCATGACCGCCACCCCCAGCCACGGCGCGGGCCAGGCCGGCAGCGTCGCCGCGCCCGCCGCGAGGAGCGCCCCGGCCCGGCCGGTCACCACGGGGTCACCGCGGCGTGGGGACGGTGGCCAGGACGGCCTCCAGCACGGCGTCGGCGCTGACCCCCTCCAGCTCGGCCTCCGGGCGCAGCCGCACCCGGTGCCGCAGCGTGGCCCGGGCCACCGCCTTGACGTCGTCGGGCACCACGTAGTCACGCCCGGCCAGCCAGGCCCACGCCTTGGCGGTCGCCAGCAGCGCCGTGGCGCCGCGCGGCGACGCGCCCAGCTCCAGCGAGGGCGAGATCCGGGTGGCCCGGCACAGGTCGACGATGTAGGCGAGCACCGCGTCGGCGACCCCGACCCGCGCCACGGCGGCCCGGCCGGCGGCCAGGTCGGCGGCGGTGGCCACCCGACGGACGCCCGCCGCGGCCAGGTCGCGCGGGTCGAAGCCGCGATGGTGGGCGCGCAGCACGCCCAGCTCCTCCTCCCGGCCGGGCAGCGGCACGGTCAGCTTGATCAGGAACCGGTCGAGCTGGGCCTCCGGCAGCGGGTAGGTGCCCTCGTACTCGACCGGGTTCTGGGTGGCCGCCACGATGAACGGCTCGGGCAGCGGGCGGGGCGTGCCCTCGACCGATACCTGCCGCTCCTCCATGACCTCCAGCAGCGAGGACTGGGTCTTCGGCGGGGTCCGGTTGATTTCGTCGGCGAGCAGGAGGTTGGTGAAGACGGGGCCCTCCCGGAACGCGAACTCGCCCGTGCGCGGGTCGAAGACCAGCGACCCGGTGACGTCGCCGGGCATCAGGTCAGGGGTGAACTGGAGGCGCTTGGCCGACAGGTCCAGGGCGGCGGCCACGGTGCGCACGAGCAGCGTCTTGGCGACGCCGGGCACGCCCTCGAGCAGCACGTGACCGCGGCACAGCAGCGCGATCACCAGGCCGGTGATCACCGAGTCCTGGCCGACGACCGCCTTGGCCACCTCGGTGCGCAGCCGGACGAGCGCCGCGCGGGCCGCCTCGGACCCCTCCGGCCCGGGTGGCGCACCGTCCTGCCGCGGGGGCGCCGCATCCTGTCGCGGGGGCGCCTCGTAGCCCGGCGGCGCCGCGTCGTGCCGCGGGGGCGCCGCGCCGGGTGCGGGCGGCCGCGCCTCGGGCCCCGCCGCCGTCGCGCCGCCCGGTCCGGAATAGTCGTTCACGCGTTCTCCTCGTGTCACCGCACCGCGGGTCCGCCCGGGTGGGCCGGGCGCAGCCCGGCCAGCTGCCCGGCGAGCCGGACCAGCTCCTCGTCGTTCTCCGGCGCCGGACCGTACAGCAGCTCCGCCACCTGCTCCGCCGGCACGCCGGTGGCGCCGGCCACCGCGTCGACCAGTCCGGCCCGGTCGCCCGCCGGCACGGCGAGCTGATCGGCCAACCGCGCCCCGGCCATGTCCCGCACCCGCTGGGCGGCCCGGTCGCGGGCCCGCACCCGCCGGTAGAGGCGGGCCCGGCCGAGTACCGTCTCGCCGGCCGGCACCGCCACCGGCAGCGGCTCGGGCACCGGTGGGCCCAGCCGCCGCGCCCGCCACAGGGCCAGCAGCAGCGCCGCCAGGCCCAGCTGCGCCAACAGCGCCCAGAACCAGGCCGGGAACGCCCCCCAGAGCGGACTCTCCGACGACTGCGCGGCCCGCCGCGGCGGATCCTGCCCGCCCGGCCTCCCGTCACCCGGCGCGTCGGTGTCCGAGCCGCCGCCCGGCGCCAGCGAGGGCGGTACGCCGCGGCCGTCGGGGGCGGGCGTGGCGTGCGGGTCCACCTTGGGCGGGGGCTCCACCCGGTGCACGTCCAGCCACACCAGGCGGGGACGGGTGCTGAGCAGCCCCGCGGCCAGCTCGGCGTTGCCGTGCTCGCCGATCCGGTCGTTGCGGAACGGGTCGTCCGCGCCGACCAGCACCAGCTCGGTGGCGTACCAACGGGCCGTTACCAGGCCGTCGCCGTAACACCGGTGTCCGGCCGCGGCGGGCCGGACCGCGTACCGGGTGCGCAGCGCCGCCGCGACGCCGGCCCGCCGGGCCTCGGGCAGCGCGCAGCCGGGCACCGCGAAGTCCGGCCCGCGGGCGGCGGCCGCCCACCTGCGACCCGCCGCCCGCACCGGCAGCGCCCCGGCGGCCAGCTCGCCCGCGCCCGGCGCGACCAGGACCACGCGGGTGCTGGCCGGCAGCAGCGAGAGCATGCGCAGGTACGCCGGCTGGACGACCCCGGGCACGGTGACCAGCAGGGTGGCGTCCCCCCGGTACGCCGCCACCAGCGCGTCGGAGGTGCGCGTCTCGCGCTGCACCGACACCCCGGCCGCACGGACCCGGTCGGCCAGCCGCTGGCCCCCGGTCGGCGCCGCGCTGACCGGCGACAGGTACGCCGGGTCCGCGGTGTCCGGCTGCTCGACGGCGTAGGTGATGCCGGTGGTGAGCAGCACCGCGCCGGCCAGCCCGAGCGGGATGGCCAGCCGGTGCCAGCGCCGCGGCCGGCGGGTGGCCGCGGTCATCGGGCGGCCTCCCGCGGCGTCGCCTCCAGGGCTCGGCGCAGCTCGTCGGCGAGCTGTCGCATCCGGGCGTCGTGCCCGGCGGTGGCCGCCCGCTCGGCGTACCACAGCTCGGTGAACACGCCGCCCGCGGCGCGCAGCGGCGGCTGCACCGCCGGCCGGCGGCGGCCCGCCGCGTCGGCCAGCTCGGTGATCGTCAGGCCCGCCTGGTGGGCGACCACGCCGCGGTCGACCAGCTCGCGCACCATGGCCCGCAGCCGTTCGCGCACCGCCTCCGCGTAGCGGCCCTGCGCGGCCAGGTCGTCGGCGCGGGACCGGAAGGCGTCGGCCGGCAGGTCCGGCAGGCTCTCCCCGGCGGCCTCGGGCGTGGCGGGCTCGGGCGTGGCGGGCTCCGCCAGCTGCGCGGCCCGGCTGCGGCGCCTCCGGCGCCACCGCGGCCGCAGCCCGCGCCAGCGCGGCAGCCGACGCGGCACCCAGGCCGGGTAGTGGTACCAGGCGCCGCCGGGCTGGTCGGCGCCCACGAG
>DATMJT010000225.1:0-9637 GCA_035553735.1 Pilimelia sp. | reverse complement strand
CGGCAAGGGCAACTTCAAGGCGCTGTTCGAGGCGATCGAGCGCGAGCAGGAGCGCCGCCGGCTACCAGGTGCAGCCCGCCTAGAGGTTGCCGCGGCGCTCCTGCTCGCGCTCGATCGCCTCGAACAGCGCCTTGAAGTTGCCCTTGCCGAACCCGAGCGAGCCGTGCCGCTCGATGAGCTCGAAGAACACGGTCGGCCGGTCCTGCACCGGCTTGGTGAAGATCTGCAGCAGGTAGCCGTCCTCGTCCCGGTCGACCAGGATCTTGCGGGACTTCAGCTCCTCGATCGGCACGCGCACCTGGCCGATGCGGGCCCGCAGCTCCGGGTCGTCGTAGTAGGAGTCCGGGGTGTCCAGGAAGTCCACCCCGGCCGCGCGCATGGCGTCCACGCTGGCCAGGATGTCGTTGGTGGCCAGCGCGATGTGCTGCGCCCCGGGGCCGTTGTAGAACTGCAGGTACTCGTCGATCTGGCTCTTGCGCCTGGCCACCGCCGGCTCGTTGAGCGGGAACTTCACCTTGCGGGTGCCGTTGGCCACCACCTTGCTCATCAGCGCGGAGTAGTCCGTGGCGATGTCGTCGCCGATGAACTCGGCCATGTTCGTGAAGCCCATGACCTTGTTGTAGAAGGCCACCCACTCGTCCATCTTGCCCAGCTCGACGTTGCCGACGACGTGGTCGACGGCCTGGAAGAAGCGCCGCGGCTGGGCCCCGGACGCGATCGCGGCCGAGCGGTCGACGATCGGGCCGCGCGCCACGAAGCCGGGCCGGAACGGCCCGGTGTAGCGGGACCGGTCGATCAGGGTGTGCAGGGTGTCGCCGTACGCGGCGATGGCCGCCGACCGGACGGTGCCGTGCTCGTCGGTCTCGTCGTGCGGCTCCACCACGCCGGTGGCGCCCTGGGCGAGGGCGTGGGCGTACGCCGCGTCGACGTCGGGGACCTCCAGGGCGATGTCGCCCACGCCGTCGCTGTGCCTGGTCACGTGGGCGGCGACCGGAGCGTCGGCGTGCACCGCGCCGACGATCACGAACCGGGCCGAGCCGCTGGTGAGCACGTACTCGGCGTGGTCGCGGTAGCCCTGCTCGGGTCCCCGGTAGGCCACGCAGGTCATGCCGAAGGCCGTGGAGTAGTAGTGCGCCGCCTGCTTCGCGTTGCCGACCAGGAAGGCGATATGATCGATGCCCTTCACCGGGAACGGGTCGCGGGAGATGTCGTGGTCGACGGCCCCGACGAGCTCGTCGATGTCGACGCCGTCGTCCGTCAGGTCGCGGTCGATCGCCTGGGTCATGTGGCGTGGACTCCCTCCGGTACGGGTGCTGTCGGCCAAAGATGCCGCCCCGGCCATGGAGTGGGCAACTGTGCCACTTATCTGTAGTCAGATTGCGCACATCGTCGTATCGTATGGCTGCCTTGCTGTGCAATCTGTCCACCCCTCCCGGTCACGGAGTCGACATGTCGCTGGATGCCCTGGACGCCCGCCTCATCGAGCTGCTGACCGCGGAGCCCCGGATCGGTGTGCTGGAGCTGTCGCGGCGGCTGCACGTGGCCCGTGGCACGGTGCAGGCCCGGCTGGACAAGCTCTCCGCCCGCGGGGTGGTGCAGGGGTACGGACCGGAGATCGCGCCCGCCGCCCTGGGCTTCGGGGTCACCGCGTTCGTCACGCTGGAGATCCGCCAGCGGTACGGCCACGACGTGGTGGCGGGCCACCTGACCGAGATCCCGGAGGTGCTGGAGGCGCACACCATCACCGGCTCCGGTGACCTGATGTGCCGGGTGGTGGCGCGCTCCAATGCGGACCTGCAGCGGGTCATCGACCAGGTGGTCGCCCACGAGGGCATCGTCCGGGCGTCAACAATCATCGCCCTGGCCGAGCAGATCCCGTACCGGGTGCTGCCCCTGGTCCGCACCGCGGTGCGCTGACCGGGCCGCGGTGCGCCGTCCGGGCCCGGCGGCCCACATCGGACGGAACGCCTCGACACGGACAGATCGGGCTGGGGTTGCCGTCCGCGTGCGCGCCGCTACCGTGTCGCGCGTGGCGCAGACCGGGCGCGGCGGACCGTGCGTGAGGTGCTGGGTGGGCTTCCTGGCCGCGGTCGTGGTCGTGCTGGCCGCCACCGGGGTGTGGAACCCCTTCCCGGTCGTCTGGGGGTGGCTGGACGGCAGCGCGCCGCTGGCCCGATCGGGACTGGCCTGGCAGCAGCGCCTCGGCGGCACCCCGCGGAGCGTGACCGTGGCCGGCGAGGCGGTGGTCGTGGAGCACCGCACCTCGGTGGAGGGCCGGGAACCCGGCACCGGTGCCCGGCTGTGGCGCCGCGACGCCGACTGGGCCGCGGTGGCCGGCGCCGGCGGCACGGCCGTGGTGCTCGCCGGCGAACTGCTGCGCCACGGCTACCAGGTGCTGGACCCGCGCAGCGGCGCGGTGCTGCGCGCCGACGGCGAGGCCGTGGCCGTGTGGACGTTCCGGACCGCGGTGCTCGACGTGCGCTGCGCCGGCCCGCAGGACTGCACCCTGTCGGCCTGGGAGCCGCGCGGCCGGGACCCGTTGTGGCGGGCACAGCTGCCCGGCGTCGGCTTCGTGCTGTTCGCCGACAATCCGGACCTGCCGGGGCCGCGCCCACCCAGCGGCGACCGGGTCGCCCCCGCCGCGGCCGGGCCACCCGCGCTGCCGCCGCTGGTCGGGTTCCCCGTCCGGGAGCGCACGCACGTGGTGGACACCACGTCCGGCCGGGTCCTGCAGGAGCTGGAGGCCCCCCGGCAGGAGCGGGTGCTGGTCACCGCCGGCCGGATCCTGCGGGTGCGCGCGGACGCCCGCGACGGCACCTGCTACTTCTCGGTGCAGGGCAGCGACGCGGCCAGCGGCGGCGAGGTGTGGCGCCGGGCGGGGCTGAACCTGCGGACCGTCTCGGGGGGCGGCTGTGCCCAGCGCGCCGACCCGGCGGGCCAGGACGGCGTCCTGGTGGGCGTCGGCCCCGACGGGCGCGAGCTGCTCCTGGACGGCTACGACGGCCGGGTGCTGTGGAGCGGCGGCGCCGGCGCCCGGGTGGTCGCGCTGACCGGCCAGCACGCGCTGGTGCGCACCGGCGACCTGCTCACCTGCCACCAGCACGGGGCGGACCGCCCGCGGTGGAGCCGGCCGGTCCACGCGCAGGCCCAGGCGGCCCTCGCCGGACCGGTCGCCGTGGTGGTGGACCGCCGCCCGGACCGGGTGCTGGCCCTCGACGCCCGGACCGGGGCGGTGCTGCTGCAGCTGGAGACAGCCGCCCGGGTGGTCGCGGTGGGCCCCGCCGGGCTGCTGCTGGCCGACCGCCGGGAACTCGGGTACGCCCCGTTCAACGGCCCGGCCGGCGGGTCATAGGCTAGCGGCTCATGACCGGTGCCGCGCCCTTCTCGTACGCCCCGCTGCTGCCGCTGGGGGCCGACCTGACCGAGTACCGTCTCGTCACCGACGAGGGCGTCGACGTCGTGCACGGGCCCGGCGGGCGGCGCTTCCTCACCGTGGAGCCGGCGGTGCTCAGCCAGCTCACGGCCGAGGCGATGCACGACATCGCGCACTACCTGCGCCCCGCCCACCTCGCGCAGCTGCGCGCGATCATCGACGACCCCGAGGCCTCCCCGAACGACCGCTTCGTGGCCCTCGACCTGCTGCGCAACGCCAACATCGCCGCCGGCGGGGTGCTGCCCATGTGCCAGGACACCGGCACCGCCATCGTCCTCGGCAAGCGCGGTCGGCACGTGCTCACCGACGGCCGGGACACCGAGTGGATCTCGCGTGGGGTGTACGAGGCGTACACCCGGCTCAACCTGCGCTACTCGCAGCTCGCCCCCCTGACCATGTGGGAGGAGCGCAACACCGGCAGCAACCTGCCGGCCCAGATCGACCTGTACGCCGAGGACCCCGGCGGCCAGCCCGACGCGTACAAGTTCCTGTTCATGGCCAAGGGGGGCGGCTCGGCCAACAAGTCGTACCTCTACCAGGAGACCAAGGCGCTGCTGAACCCGGCGCGGATGATGCAGTTCCTGGAGGAGAAGCTGCGGCTGATCGGCACCGCCGCCTGCCCGCCGTACCATCTGGCCGTGGTGATCGGCGGCACCTCCGCCGAGTACGCGCTGAAGACCGCCAAGCTCGCCTCGGCCAAGTACCTCGACGCCCTGCCCACCGCCGGCTCGATGACCGCGCACGGCTTCCGGGACCTGGACCTGGAGGCCCGGGTGCTGGAGCTGACGCGGCAGTTCGGCATCGGGGCGCAGTTCGGCGGGCGGTACTTCTGTCACGACGTGCGGGTGGTCCGGCTGCCCCGGCACGGCGCGTCGTGCCCGGTGGCCATCGCGGTGTCCTGCTCGGCGGACCGGCAGGCGCTCGCGAAGATCACGCCGTCGGGGGTGTGGCTGGAGCGGCTGGAGACCGACCCGGCCCGCTTCCTGCCCGACGTGGACCTGTCGGCCGAGTCCGGCGACGTCGTGCGGATCGACCTGAACCGGCCGATGGACGAGATCCGGGCCGAGCTGTCCCGCTACCCGGTCAAGACCCGGCTGTCGCTGACCGGGCCGCTGGTGGTGGCGCGGGACATCGCCCACGCGAAGATCGCCGAGCGGCTGGACGCGGGCGAGCCGATGCCGGCGTACCTGCGCGACCACGCGGTCTACTACGCCGGCCCGGCCAAGACCCCCGAGGGGTACGCCAGCGGGTCGTTCGGACCCACCACGGCGGGGCGGATGGACGCGTACGTGGCGAGGTTCCAGGCGGCCGGCGGCTCGTACGTGATGCTGGCCAAGGGCAACCGCTCCCGCGGCGTGACGGAGTCCTGCCAGCGGCACGGCGGCTTCTACCTGGGCTCGATCGGCGGCCCGGCGGCGCGGCTGGCGCAGGACTGCATCAGGCGGGTCGAGGTGCTGGAGTACCCGGAGCTGGGCATGGAGGCCGTCTGGCGGATCGAGGTCGAGGACTTCCCGGCGTTCATCGTGGTGGACGACAAGGGCAACGACTTCTTCGCCGAGACCACCAAACCCGTGCTCACCGTCGGCCGCCGCTGACTCCGGATTTCTTAGAGTTCTTAGGGTTGCTCTAGGTGCTTAACACTTGGTAGCCTGCCTAGGCGTGAGAGGGGGCGCGATGCCGATTGTCGAGGTTGATGCCGCGACCGACCGGTACCTGGCGTTCGCGGCCCAGCTCGCCGGCGTGTCAAAGGGTGCTGTCATCGCGCAGATGATCGAGAGGATGCGTGCGGCGGAGCCCAGTGAGCGTCCGACCGAGTTGATGATCTATGCCGATTACGCCGGGCATCGCACTCATGGGGTCTTCGTTCCAGGGCCTGGGCGGGTCGAGATCACATCCGGGCCGCTCGCTGGCTCCTCGTACAAGACTCCCAGCGAGGCGGCGCGGGCTGTGGTGGCGCAGTACAACCCCACAGTGAGTCCGCACCGTAACGGTTGGACTTTCTGGAGCCTCGAGAGCAGCGGGCAGCCGCTGCAGACCGTACGCCATCACCACTGAGCAACTGGAGTACTCGAACCGGAGGGCTGCGATGACCCTACGGCGGCTCCCCGCCGGGAGTCGCCGTGCCAGTCCGGCTGCCCAGGCAGAGTGCATGGCGACCATGCCCTGAGCATGGGCTCTGCCTGCCGAGGCATGGGCTCTGCCTGCCGAGGCATGGCAGTGCCGCCGAGTTATAGCAGTGCCCCGGGTTGCTTGCGTCAGAGGCAACTCCGGGGCGTACCCAGCTGGCATACCGCATCAGAGGGGAAGCGACGAGGGCCGTGGCCAGGGCAGAGTTTGACGCGGTGATCGCTGCCTTGTCAGCTGAGCGGTTCGGTCCCTATCTCGCCGCCGTCCATGGCGACCGGCAGGCGGCCGTCCGGCTCTACGAATGGAACAGCGAGGTTTCGGCGACGTTTCTTCGTCCGCTGCAACACCTCGAGGTTGGCCTGCGCAACGCCATGGACCGGGAACTTGCGGTGATCTTCGGCGTGCGTGAATGGTGGCGTGTCCGCAGCCTACCTTTCACGCCATCCGCCAGGGACATGGTGGAGCGTGCGGTAGCCGAGGCAGGCAGACGAAGCCAGAATTCGTCTCGGGCCAGGTGGTCGCCGCACTGTCGTTTGGCTTCTGGGTGAGCCTCCTCAGCGGCGGCCACGGCTGGAACTACGAGATGACTCTGTGGCGACCCGGGCTCAGGAAGGCGTTCCCGGAATATCGGGGCACCAGGGCACGCCTACACAACAAGCTGAACACGGTCCGGCTCTTCCGCAACCGCATCGCTCACCACGAACCCGTCCACCATCGGCACCTCGCGGCGGACTACGAGAGCGTCCTGACGATCGCCGGCTGGCTCTCGCCAGCCTATGCGCGTTGGATTCGGCGCCAGGACCAGATCGTTGAGGTCATCGCGAGACGGCCGTGATGGGGACTCACGGTGGCAAGACCGAACCGCTCGGCACCGGTCCATCCAGCGGGGCAGGATGGACGGGTGAGTGAGCAGCGGGTGAGCGAGCAGACGGAGTTCCGGGTCGAGCGGGACACCATGGGCGAGGTGCGGGTGCCGGCCGACGCCCTGTGGCGCGCGCAGACCCAGCGGGCGGTGGAGAACTTCCCCGTCTCCGGGCGGGGTCTGGAGCCGGCGCACGTCCGGGCCCTGGCGCAGATCAAGGGCGCCGCGGCGCTGGTCAACGCCGAGCTGGGCGTGCTTGAGCCGGACGTCGGCGGGGCGATCGCCGCCGCCGCCGCGCAGGTGGCCGCCGGTCGCCACGACGACCAGTTCCCGGTCGACGTGTTCCAGACCGGCAGCGGCACGTCGTCCAACATGAACGCCAACGAGGTGATCGCCACGCTGGCCACCCGGGCGCTGGGCCGCCCGGTGCACCCCAACGACCACGTCAACGCGTCGCAGTCCAGCAACGACGTGTTCCCGTCCTCGATCCACCTGGCGGCCGCGGCGGCCGTGGTCGGGGACCTGCTGCCCGCGCTGGACCACCTCGCCACGGCGCTGGAGGCCAAGGCGGCGGAGTTCGCCGAGGTGGTCAAGGCCGGGCGCACCCACCTGATGGACGCCACGCCGGTCACCCTGGGCCAGGAGTTCTCCGGGTACGCCGCCCAGGTGCGCTACGGCGTCGAGCGGCTGACGTCGGCGGTGCCCCGGCTGGCCGAGCTGCCGCTGGGCGGCACGGCGGTGGGCACCGGGGTCAACACCCCGCCCCGCTTCGCCGCCGCCGTCATCGAGCGGCTGCGCGCCGACACCGGCCTGCCGCTGACGGAGGCGCGCAACCACTTCGAGGCCCAGGGCGCCCGGGACGCGCTCGTGGAGACCTCCGGCCAGCTGCGTACCGTGGCCGTCGGCCTCTACAAAATCGCCAACGATATTCGCTGGATGGGCTCCGGGCCGCGCGCCGGCCTGCGCGAGCTGCGCCTGCCCGATCTCCAGCCCGGCTCCTCGATCATGCCGGGGAAGGTGAACCCGGTGGTGCCCGAGGCGGTGCGCCAGGTCTGCGCGCAGGTCATCGGCAACGACGCGGCCGTGGCCTTCGCCGGGTCGCAGGGCGACTTCGAGCTGAACGTGATGCTGCCCGTGCTGGCCCGCAATCTGCTGGAGTCCGTCCGGCTGCTGGCCGCCGCCGGCCGCCTGCTGGCCGACCGGTGTGTGGCGGGCCTGGCGGCCGACGTCGAGGTGTGCCGGGCGTACGCCGAGGGCTCGCCGTCCATCGTGACCCCGTTGAACCGATTCCTCGGCTACGACGAGGCGGCGTCGATCGCCAAGGAGGCACTGGCCGGCGACCGGTCGATCCGGTCGGTGGTGCTGGAGCGGGGGCACGTCGACGCCGGCCGGCTGACCGTCGAGCAGCTTGACGCCGCGCTCGACGTGCTGCGGATGACCCGGCCCTGACGGCACGGACGGCCCCGGGCGGCGGCCCGGCGGGTCGGGCGGGCCTTGCGCGGGGCGTCGCCGGGCCTTGCGCGGGGCGTCGCCGGGCGCCATGGTGACGCGACCGACGAGGAGATCATCATGGCGCCTGGGCCGAGGCATCCGGTCGACCGCGATGTCCTGCCGTACCTGATGATCGGTACGTTCGCGGCCGGCACCGTGCTGGTGGCGCTGCTCGGGCAGGGCGCTGAGGCGGTCGACGGATACGCCCTCTGGGTCCTGTTCGGCGCGGTGCTGTCCTTCGCCGCCTTCCTGGCGGTGTTCGGCGTCTACCTGCTTGGTTGGCTGCTGCGGGAGCACGAGCGCTGGCGCGAGGCGCGGCGGACGCCCGAGCCGGAGGATTCCGCCTCGTCCTGAGCCCGCGCGCCGCAGGGCGCCGGGTGCCGCATGCGCCGGCTGAGCCCGCGGGGCGCCGGTGCGCCGCGTCCCGGCGGCCCGTCCCGTGCCCATCCCGCCCGGCGGAGCTACCACCCCTTCTCCCCGGCCGGGAGTTGTCCACAGCCTCCGTCCTGTCCACAGGCGAGCCCGATCGGCGCCGCGGAGCCGCGCGCCGGCCGGCACGGTGGTCGGCGACACCGACGATCCGTTGGAGGCTGTGATGCCATCCCGCACCACCGTCGGGGTCCGGCCCCGGCTGCCACTGCTGCTGACCGCCGACCCCGATCTGCTCGACGACCTGCTCCGGCTCGCCGCGGCGGCCGGCACCGAGGTCGACCTCGCGCCGGATCCGCCCGCCGCCCGTGCCCGCTACGGCCCGGCCCCACTGGTGCTGGTGGGCGCCGACCAGGCCGAGGCGTGCCTGCGCGCCCGGCTGCCGCGCCGGCCACGGGTCGTCCTGGTCGGCCGCAGCGAGGTGGACACGCCGCCATGGGAGCTGGCGGACCTCGTGGGTGCCGAGCACGTGGCCATGCTGCCGGCGGCCGAGCCCTGGCTGGTGGACCGCCTGACCGACCCCGCCGGCCAGCGCGGTGCCGGCCGGACGGTGGCCGTGCTCGGCGGGCGTGGCGGTGCCGGGGCGAGCGTGCTGGCGGTCGGCCTCGCCGTCACCGCGGTGCGCACCCGGCTGGGCACCCTGCTGGTGGACGCCGACCCGCTGGGCGGCGGCCTGGACATCCTGCTCGGATGGGAGGACGTGGACGGGCTGCGCTGGCCGGCGCTCGCCGAGGCCGACGGGCGGGTCGACCCGCCGACGCTGGTCGGGGCGCTGCCGGGCCGCGGTGACCTGGCGCTGCTCTCCTGGGACCGGGGCGAGCCCGTGCCGGTCGGCGCCGAGGCGATGGCCGCGGCCGTGGAGGCGGGCCGACGCGGCCGGGACCTCGTGGTGGTCGACCTGCCCCGCCGCCTGGACGACGCGGCCGTGCTGGCGCTGGAGTCCGCCGACCGGGTCCTGCTGGTCGTGCCCGCGGAGCTGCGGGCCACCGCCGCGGCGGCCCGGGTGGCGGCCGTGGTCGCGCGGCACGGCGTCGACCTGTCGCTGGTGGTGCGCGGGCCGGCGCCGAGCGGACTGTCCGCCCGCGAGGTCGCCGAGGCGCTCAATTTGCCACTGGCCGGCACCCTACGCCCGGAGCCGGGCCTGGCCCGGGCCCTGGAGCACGGGCGGGCCCCGGCGTCGACCGGCCGCGGACCGCTCGCGGCGCTCTGCCAGCGGCTCGTCGCGGAGCTGGTCGGCTCGGCCGAGGCGGCCGCGGCGTGAACGGGGCGACCGGCGTGGGGGCCACCGGGGTGAG
>DATMJT010000224.1:0-3358 GCA_035553735.1 Pilimelia sp. | reverse complement strand
GGCTGGGGCCACGGACGCGGGATGAGCCAGTGGGGGGCGCAGGGCGCCGCCAGCCTCGGCCGCACGGCGGACGAGATCACCGCGTTCTACTACCCCGGCACCGCCAGGACGGTCCTGCCGTCGGCGCCCATCCGGGTGCTGCTGCAGGGCGACGACGGCAAGGACCTGCAGGTCCACCCCGCCGCCGGTCTGAAGGTCACCGACGTCGCCACGGGCAAGGTCCAGGAGCTGCCGGCCGGCCCGAGCCGCTGGCGGGTCACCGTCGACAGCGCCGGTCTGCACCTGCAGTCGCTCACCGGCTCGACCTGGACGCCCTACGCCCTGGGCGGCGGCACGACCCACGGCGGGCCGCTCCGCTTCAGCGGCCCCGCGTTCGTCCGGGTGGACTTCCCGAACGGCACGAGCCGCGACTACCGCGGCTCGGTGCAGGCGGTGAAGACCTCGGTCAGCGGTCTGTCGAGCGTGGTCGTCCTCCCGCTCGAGGACTACCTGCTGGGCGTCGTCCCGCGCGAGTCGGTCTCCTCGTGGAAGCCGGCGGCCCTGCAGGCGCAGGCGATCGCGGCCCGCTCGTACTCGGCGAACAAGCGCGACCGCGTCGCCGGCGCCGGGCACTGGGACATCTGCGACACCACGCAGTGCCAGGTCTTCGGCGGCAGCCGGCTCTACACCTCCAGCGGCGTCACCGAGCTCGAGCCGGCGACGACGAGCGAGGCGGTCCGGGCGACCGCAGGCGTGGTCAGGACGTACGGCGGCAAGGCGATCTTCGCGGAGTACAGCAGCTCGAACGGCGGCTGGTCCACGGCCGGCGACTTCCCGTACCTCAAGGCCCAGCGCGACGACTGGGACGGCGTCGTGCCGAACAGCGTCCACTCGTGGAAGGCCTCGCTGCGCGCGACCGACCTCGAGAAGCGGTTCCCGACGCTGGGGACGCTGAAGCGGATCCGGGTGACCGCCCGCGACGGCAACGGCGCGTGGGGCGGCCGGGTGAAGACGGTGGTGCTCGAGGGCGTCAGCAGCACCGGCGCGGCGACCAGCGTCACCACCACCGGAGCCGGCGTCTACAACGCCCGGCCCTGGCCGGGCAACGCCGACGGGCTGAAGTCCTCCTGGTGGCGGGTGGTCCCCACGGAGACCGGCAGCGTGGTCACGGCGCAGTCGGCCGCCCCCACCCTCGTCCGCCCGCCGGGCGCCTCCCAGGGCACGCTCACCGCCAGCCTCAAGAACACCGGCGCCACCGCCTGGCCCACGGACGGGCTGCACCTGGCCGTCGCGTCCCCGCCCGGTGAGGCCGACCCGCTCGTCGGCGGCTCGACCCGTCCCGGCGTCCTCGTCCGCAACGCCGACCGGCCAGGTGCGACCACGGTCGAGCCGGGGGAGACGGCGGACTTCTCGATCGCGCTGGAGGCCGGTGGCGTGGTGGCCGGCACGCACGGCCGCGCCTACCGCGTCCGCATCGGCAGCGGGCCGCTGCTGGGCGCAACCGTCTCCTGGCGGATCCCGGTGCAGGACGCGGTCCTCGGCGCCGCGCACTCGGCGCTGCCCGTCGCCGCGCCCGGCGCGACGCCGGTGAGCAGCGGGGGCCCGTCGCCGGTCTTCCCCGACGGCCGGACCGTGGTCGTGCCGCGCAACGGATCGACCGCCGTACGCCTGCAGCTGAAGAACACCGGCAACGTGACCTGGCCGGGCGGGACCAGCAGCCCGGTGCTGCTCGGGACGTCGCTGCCGCGCAACCGGGTCAGCACGGCCGCCGGCGACGACTGGCTCAGCACCTCGCGGGCCGCTCGGCTGCCCGCCGCTGTCGCACCCGGCGCGTCCGGCGCCGTCGACGTCACGCTGTCCGGCAACGGCCACCCGGTCGGCATCACCGCGGAGGCGTTCGAGCCGCTGTGGTCCGGGGTCGGCTGGATCGAGGGCGCCGCCCGCACGCTGAACGTCGTCCGCGTCGACACCGCCGTGTCGCGGCTCGCGCTGCTGCACGCGGCACCGCCTGCGTCGGTCGCGCTGGCCAACGACGACAGCGGCCGCGCGGAGCTGGTCGTCCGGCTGCGCAACCTCGGCGCCAGCCCGTGGCAGGTCGGCGCGGAGCGGCTCGGCACCGCGGGTGACGCGGCCTACCCCCTGGCGACCTCCGCGTGGGCCTCGCCCAGTCGGCCGCCGGCGCTGTCGTCGAACGCGAACCGGCCCGGCACGGCCGCCGTCCACCCGGGCGAGATCGGGGAGTGGCGCATCCCGCTGTCGGCCACGGGCAAGGCGGCCGGCAGCTACCGGCTCGTGCTGCAGGCCGTGCACGGCACCGCGCGGTACGGCCCGCAGATCGCGACCGAGGTGAAGGTGTCCGGCACGACCGCGCCGAGTGGCACCGTCGACCGCCGCCGGCCGCTGTTCAAGGGCTCCGGGCCGAGGTACGTCGGCGTCGGATGAGGCTCGCCCTCGTCCTCGAGCAGTGCCTGGCCCCGGTCCCGGGCGGCACCGGCCGCTACAGCCGGGAGATCGCCGCCGCTCTCGCGCGGGCAGCGGCACCGGGCGACGAGGTGACGTCGGTGGTCGCCTGGCACCGGTCGGTCGCCGCGGCGACGGTGCCGGGCGTACGAGGGCCGCGCCGGCTGCCGCTGCCGCGCCGGCCGCTGGTCGCGGCGTGGGAGCGCGGTCGCGGGCCGCGGGTCCGAGGTGACGTCGTGCTCGCGCCGACGCCGCTCTTCCCGCCCGTCGGCCGGGCGCCGGTGGCGGTGGTGGTCCACGACGCGGTGCCCTGGACGCACCCGGAGACGCTCACGTCCCGCGGCGTCGCCTGGCACCGCTCCCAGGTCGAGCGGGCCGCCCGGGAGGCCGCGCTCGTGGTGGTGCCGACCGTGGCGGTGGCCGACGAGCTCCGCCGGCACGTGGGGCTGCGGGAGGTGCTCGTGGTCGGCGAGGGGGTCGCCCCCGACCTCGACCTGCCCGCGGACGCCGCGGCGCGGGCCGCGCGACTCGGCTTGCCCGAGCGCTACCTGCTGACGGTCGCGACCCTCGAGCCGCGCAAGGGGCTCGACCTGCTGCTCGAGGCGCTGGCCCTGCCGGGCGCGCCCGACCTGCCGCTGCTGTGCGTCGGCCAGCCGGGCTGGGGCGGGCTCGACCCCGTCGCCCTGGGGACCGCGGCCGGCCTGCCGGCGGACCGGGTGCGCGTGCTCGGCCGGGTGCCCGACGCCGACCTGGCGGTGCTGCTGGACCGGGCCACCGCCCTGGTGGTGCCCAGCCGGGCGGAGGGCTTCGGCCTGCCGCTGCTCGAGGCGATGGCCGCCGGGACCCCCGTCGTCACCAGCGACGCCGCGGCGCTCGTCGAGGTCGGTGGCGGGGCGGCCCGGGTCGCGCCGCTGGAGGC
>DATMJT010000223.1:0-7188 GCA_035553735.1 Pilimelia sp. | reverse complement strand
GCCCGGGCTACCGTGCGCAGTTCCTCCAGCAGGTGCTCGGAGATGCTGCCGGGGTCCGCACGGTCGGTCTGGTGGCCCTGGAGGCCGACGCCGCCTACGCCTATCCCGGCGCGGTGATCAAGGAGGTCACCCGCCTGGTGGCGCCGGCCGCGCTGCGGCTGGAGGCGGCGCTGCTGTTCGACGAGGTCCGCTCGCTGGCCACCAACGAGGAGCGGCAGCGGCTGGCCCGCGAGATCCACGACGGGGTGGCGCAGGAGCTGGTCATGGTCGGGTACGGCATCGACAACGCGCTCGCCACCCTGCCCGACGCCGAGGCCACCGCCGAGGAGCTGCGCGTGCTGCGCGGCGAGGTCACCCGGGTCATCACCGAGCTGCGGCTCAGCCTGTTCGAGCTGCGCAGCGAGGTCGACCGGCACGGCGGCCTGGCCGCCGCCATCGCCGAGTACGCCCGCACCGTCGGCGCCTCGGGCGGCCTGCGGGTGCACCTGTCCCTGGACGAGTCCACCGCCCGGCTGCCGGCGGCGACCGAGGCCGAGCTGCTGCGCATCGCCCAGGAGGCGATCACCAACGCGCGCAAGCACGCCGGGGCCGCCAACCTGTGGGTAACCTGCGAGGTCGATCCGCCGTACGCTCAGATCGAGGTCTCCGACGACGGCAGCGGCATCACCGACCAGCGGCCCGAGGGCCACTACGGGCTGGCCATCATGACCGAGCGCGCGGAGCGGATCCGCGGCCGGTTGGAGATCCGCCCCCGACACCCCAGCGGCACAACTGTCGCGGTGGTGTTAGGAACATCGCCCCGGCGCGATACGGTGCGGGATAGCGTGACCGGATCTGAAGGGAAGTAGCCCGAGCATGACCACGAGCCCGACGCCGCCGTCGCCCACGACGCGCTACAAGGTCCTGCTGGTCGACGACCACGACCTGATCCGCAAGGGCCTCCGGCACGCGTTCGAACGCGACCGGCAGTTCGAGGTGGTGGGCGAGGCCGCCACCGCCGCCGAGGCGGTCCGCCAGGCCGGGGCGCTGCAGCCCGACGTGGTGATCATGGATCTGCGGCTGCCCGACGGCAGCGGCCTGGAGGCCACCCGGGCGCTGCGCAAGAACAGCGCCACCATGGGCATCGTCGTGCTGACCATGTACGCCGGGGACGACCAGCTCTTCGGGGCCCTGGAGGCCGGCGCCAGCGCCTTCGTGCCCAAGACCGCCCCGGCCGACGAGGTGGTGGCCGCCGCCCGGCACGCGGCCTCGGCGCCCAGCGCGTTCACCGCCGCCGATCTGGCCGAGGCGATGAAGCGCCGGCTGGCCCCGCAGGGCCCGCAGCTCTCCCCGCGCGAGGGGCAGGTGCTGCGCCTGCTGGCCGACGGCATGAGCGTGGCCGGCATCGCCAAGCAGCTGTTCGTCAGCGAGTCCACGGCCAAGACCCACATCTCCAAGCTGTACGAGAAGCTCGGCGCCGCCAACCGCGCCCAGGCGCTCATGACGGCCCTGCGGCTCGGCCTGCTGGAGGCCCCCGACGCCCCCAAGTTCTAGCCCCGCGCGTGGCCGCCGCGGCGGCCACGCGCGGCGGCCAGGGCCACGGCCGCCAGCGGCCGTGGTGCGTCGGGTGGATGGCGCGCGAGCCGCCCGCGGCGCCCCTGAGCTCCGTCAACCCGGCGGGGCGGTGGGACGGCGACGTGCCGCCCGGCGGGTCGGCGCGGTTGCCCCGCGGGGGTGCTGAGCGTGTGTCCGGGCGGAATCGGCCTCGCCGTACGGCTGGCGTACCGCCGCCACCGCGCGGCCGCCAGCAGGGTTCACTCGGGCTGCGCGACGTTGACCATCCACGGGATGCCGAACCTGTCGACGCACGAGCCGTAGAGGTCGCCCCACATCTGCTTCTCGAACGGCATGGTGACGGTGCCGCCGTCGGACAGCTTCTCCCACACCTCCTCCAGGCCCTCGCCGGGGTCGCCGCTGAGGCTGCAGGTGATCGTGTTGCCCGGGTCGTACGACATGCCGGGCGCGGTGTCGGAGGCCATCAGGACGTAACCCCGATCGGTGGCCAGCATCGCGTGCATCACCTTGTCGGCAAGCCCCGGGTCGGGTGAACCGGACTCGCCGAAGGTGTGGATCTGCAACTCGCCGCCGAACACCGACCGGTAGAACTCCATGGCCTCGCGGGCGTTGCCGTCGAAGGTGAGGTACGGGTTGAGACGGGACGTCATGGCAATGCTCCTTCGCTGAGTGACCGTGTCACCCGGACGCTAGACCACCCCACCGACACCCGAGCGACTTCCGGGCAACCAGGTCCGTCGAGGCGTCGGCATCGCTGCGGACCGCGGCCCACAACGTGGGCGTGGCGGTCACACCGCAATCGGCGCCGCAGGCGGCGGGCGGCCGGGACGGCCGGCGCTACCCGGACGCGGCCATGCTGTGCGCGGCGGCGTCGGGCCCCGCGGTGGAGCCCGGCTCGGACTCGGGCGTCGGACCCGCCACGTAGCGGTGGCTCAGGCGCCGGTACGGGCGGCTGCGCATCGCCAGCACCGTGACGAGCAGGCCGACGACGCCGGTCAGCACGAACACCAGCGCCAGGCCGCGGTCGGCCCCGGTGCCGAACCAGCCGCCGATCGCCCGCGCCCCGGCGCCGTCGGTCATGAACGGGATGAACACGAACTGCGCGATCGGGGAGATCAGGAATGCGGTCAGCGGCGAGGCGGCCTGCTCGACGCTCTGCGCGAAGCCGAAGACCCGACCCTGCCGCTCGTAGGGCACGACCTTCTGCAGGATCGTCTGCTCGGCGGCCTCGGCGAACGGCATCAGCAGCATGTACAGGTACAGGCCCACGGCCAGCAGAATGATCGACGACCGCAGCGGGAAGATCAGGGTCACGGTCCACAGCACGACGTTGACCAGCAGCAGCAGTCGGAGCGGGTTGCGGCTCAGGCCGGTCCGGGTGATGAGCAGCCCGCCCACGATGAAGCCGGTGCTGACCACGCCCCAGAGCAGCCCCCACGCCTGGACCGACACCAACGAAAGCCCGTACGCGTCCATGAGCGCCATGAAGACGCCGCCGAGGAAGTTGTTGAACGCGGAGAACATGATCAGCGCGAGCAGGCCCGGGACCTGGCGTACCACCCGTACGGTTCCCCGCAGGTCCACCGCGCCCCTGCCGGCCGCGGCCGGAGCGCCGGGGGCTTCGTGGTCGACGGCGGGCGGCGTTCCGGTCGCCGCCGCCACCCCCGCAGGCACGGTCGCCGCCGCGTGCCCGCCGTCGGCGCCGGCCACCGCGGCGCGCGGATCCAGCACCGCACCCTCCGGCACCGGGCGCTCCGGCACCGGGACGAACGCCAGGTGCACCAGGGCGAGGACGAGAACCGCCAGCGCCAGGACCAACACCCAGAACATCCCGCCGGCGGCGACGAGCACGCCGCTGATCACTGACGTCACCAGGAACGAGACGCCCGAGGCGGTGCCGACCAGCCCGTTGGCCCGGTCCCGGGTGTTCTCGGCGATCAGCGCGGTCACCAGCGTAGGCAGCGCGATCGTGCGGATGTTGCCGGCGATGACCCCGACCATCAGCAGCACAACGAACAGCCACAGGCGGACGCTCGCCGGGTCGGTGAAGGACTCGTGCGGGGTGAGCTGGTAGAGCCCGAAGGCCGCGGCGTAGGACGCGAGCGAGGCCAGGGCCGAGGCCTGCATCGCCGTCTTCTTCGGGTGGTGATCGACCAGGCTGCCGAACCAGATGCCGGTCAGCGCCGTCATCACCAGGAACACCCCGGCCACCAGCCCCGTAGCGAAGACCGAACGGGTCTGCAGGTACACGTAGAAGGTGATCGCGAACCATACGGTGAAGTTGATCACGGATACCAGCAGGGTGCTCACCAGCACCTGGTAGAAGGTCTTCCGGTCCCCCTGGAGGATGCTCATGGCGGAACGGTACGACCTCAAGGTTGGTTGAGGTCCAGCCGCGCGCCCGACCGACGACGCAGATCACGTCCGGCAGTTGCCAACCGCCCGGCGCAGCAGCCGGCGCGCCCCTGCGGCGGTCCGCCGACGTGGAGGACACGGCGCGGCGCCCCCCGGGGGGCCGGGTGTGAGCGGCCTGCGCGCGGTACACACCGCGGATCCGCCGGCGATCGGTCGGCGCGGATCCGCGAGCCGATGGACGGGGCCCTCGAGGGCGACTCCGACGACGCCGGCTGGAGCCACACCCTCGGCGGCCAGCACGTCGTACGCATCCAGGGCGCCCAGGTGATCGCCCACCCCGCCGTCGTGCCGCGGCAGTTCCTTCCACGTCTGGTAGTCCGCGTTGCCCGACGGCTCGCCTCAACGTCGTCCGCCGCACGCACGCACGTGCGCGTACCTCGCCACGGCGCCGGCCGGAATCGCGGATCGGAAACCGCACCGGGGCCGCCCCGCGGGGCCCGCGGCCCGCCTACTCCCCCGTGGGTCGCCAGTGTTGGGCACTGCGGTTGGCAGCCTCTCCGCAGGCTGCTCCGACAGTTACTGCTCCAAGCGTGGCGACGACAAGTGCGCCTGCGAGGAAGGTTGGTGAGAATGTGCCGAGAGGCGCGAGCCGGGTCAGGAGGACACCGAGGACAGCGGCGGTGGCAGAGCCGAGGAGGCTCACCGCAACAAGCGGGAGGGTAAGGTTCCATGCGGCGATGGCGTGGTAGAGCTTGCGGTCGGCGCAGAACCCGGACAGAGGACCCAATTCGCTGCTGTGGGCGACGAACACTCCAGCGGCGGCGAGGACGCCGGTAACGAGGAGCATGAGTAACAGTACGGCTCCGATGTCGAGCAGCCAGGCCACCAGGCTGGCGTACTCTGCGGCGGCGGCCCTGAAGTCGTCGGCGAGGACGCGGACATTCGGCGCGACAAGCCTGGCGTACGCGGCTTGCTTAAGGCGGTCCACTCCCGCGGTACCGTCGGGGTTCAGAACAATGGCGGTGGCGAAGTCACCGGTTGTCGGTGCGGTAATGGACACCAGCAGTCGATCAGTGTGGTTCAGGGCGTCGGCGCCGACGACCGCTCCTGTCTGCAACACTCCGGCATGGAGGAGTCTCTGCCATTCGGGGCCGGCCCTCTCGTATGCCGTTGTGATCGCGGTGGGCCGAGTCGGGATGCCGTTGAGCCTTCCGAGAGCTGCCAGCGCCGCTGGCGTACCTACCACAGTGGTTCGTTTGACGACGTCCCACGGGCGACTGTTCGATCCACCGGGACGGTCCTCGTAGTAGAGACGCAGGACACGGCGCTGGTCGAGGCGGTCGATGAACGGGCGGAATTCGCCGGGAAAGGCAGGCGAAGCATTGATCTGCACGAGGGTGTCGCCGACGAGACGCTGCAACTGGCTGCCGGACCGCCCGACCTCGGTCAGTTGGCTCTGCATGACCTGAGCCTGCGTGGCGAGGCCCAATGCGATCACCAGCGCGGCGCCGGTACGGGCGATGACAGCCGGTCGTTCCGCGAGCCACCGTCCACCGACGATTGCGCCGACGGTGCCCCGCCGATTGCCGCCGGCCGCGACGATGCCGCCGAGCAGGCCGGTGAGCCATCCTGCCACCACCGGTAGGGTGGCCAACGCAATCAGCATGCCGACCACGAACAGCACCCTGCCCGTGTCGCCACGGACCAGGGCACCGAACGAAGCAGTGAGCATGGCGGACACCAGCACGACGGCTGGCCAGCGCCGCACGCGGGTGACCACGGCAGTGGGCCGAGCACCCACGCGCATCTTGCGGGGGATCTGGAGGGCTGCCAGCACGCCGAGGAGGAGTGCGAACACCCCGACGCTCAGCGCCGCCACAGCTGGGCGTGCGTGAGCCAGGTCCTCCGCACGCACGCGGTAACCGGAAAATGGCAATGTCACACCAGTCGCAGTCGTGACGAATGCTATGACGCCGCCGGCGAGTGCACCACACAAGGCCGGTACGGCGGCCTCGCCAAGAAGAATCCACAGCCGGGTCCAGGCTGGCGCGCCGAGCGCATCAAGCATGGCAATTCTGGCATCGCGCCGTCGCGCGCCGCTCCGCGCGGCAATGACCAGTAATGCACCTGCGGGGAGGATAAGCAACAACAGGGCTCGATACACGGTGGATTTGGCGTGGTCGGTAGCCTGGTTGACGAGAATGTACGGCTTCGCCGCCCCGAAACCACTTACGGTGACAAACTCTTGGTCGTTGCGAGAGGGGACGGGAGTGCCGACGTCGGCGGGTCTTCGATAGACGAGGCGCTCCTCGTCGTCGGCTAGACCACCTGGTCCAATGAGTCCCGCTACGGTGCCATACCGTGCATGCAGGCGGCCCGACTGGTCCAGCCGGGCGAGCGCGGGTGACAGGAAGGCTTCGCCCGGCTTCGGCCATCGCGCAAGCCCTGGCGGAGGAGACGACTGCTCCTTGATCGGGATCAGGGTGATGACCGCGAACTGTCGTTCGTATTCGGTGTCGGTGCCCGCCCGCCACCACGCCACCGCTTCCGAGGCGGTCGGGGAGGCCGCGAAAACGGGCGAGCGCGCCGCCAGTCGCTCGTACCGACCGTCATACACGGCACTCACCATGACGAAAACCCATGCCGTCAGCGTGACCAATGCGCCGGCCGCTATCAGCGAGATTCGGTGCACCAGACCATCGCCACCCGTGCGATGACCACTACGGTGGCCCAACCGCAACAGAGTCCACCACACCGGTGAATTTCTCATGGCACACCAGCTCGGTAAGCCGGCCCTCGGTCAGTGATACCTGTCGGTCAGCGGCCCGTGCCACCCGGTCGTCGTGGGTGACCACGACCACGGCACAGCCATGTCGCCGAGGAAGTCCATACAAGAGCGAGGACACGTGTGAGGTGGCCTCAGCGTCCAGCGAACCGGTCGGCTCGTCCGCCAGCACCACCAACGGCTTCGTGACCAATGCCCGAGCGACCGCCACTCGTTGGCGCTCTCCACCCGACAGGACGATGGTGCGACCATCCGCGACCGACGAGAGGCCCAACTCCGCGAGCAACGAGTAGGCTCGCTCCAGGGCTCCGGCAAGGTAGCCATATGACTGTTTCAGGGGATTCCGAGTAGTTGGAGTGGCCGGTAGGGGTTTCTGCTGTTGTGGCGTAGGGCTTGGGCGATGGTGGTGATGCCGGTCAGTCGGAGCAGGCTGATTGCGGTGTTGCGCAGAGTGGCCATGACGCGGGGTGCGTTGCCGGTACGGATGCGGCTGG
>DATMJT010000222.1:0-8244 GCA_035553735.1 Pilimelia sp. | reverse complement strand
GGCCGCCGGTCTGCTCCGCCGGTTCGTGGCGCCGCTGCACACGGTCGTCGACTCCCACCCGCTCCCTCCGCTGACCCGGGCGGTCGCCGGTTCCCTCGACGGGGTGCTCCGTCCGGTCACCGACGCGCCGCACCACGCGGCCGATGCGGTCACCGCGGCGCTGACTCCCGCCGCCGGGCCGGCGCCGGGGAATCCCGCAGGGCCGGGCGGCGGGGCGGGCACCCGTCCCGGACCGCGGGCGGTGCCGGCGCCGGCGCCCGCAACGGCGCGGGTGCCGGCCGCAGCCCGCACGGGCACGCGGGCGGTGCCGGCCGCCACGCCGGCGACGGTGCTGGTCGGTGACGACCGGGTCCCCACCGTCGCCGGGATCCGGCCGGGCGTCTCCGCGTCCGGGCAGCCGGGCAGCGCGACCGGCCGGTCGCGGACCGGTACGGCACCGGGCGGGGCCGGCGCGCCGGTGCTCCGCCCGGCATCGCACCACGCACCCGCCCAGCCCCCGCGCGCCCCGATGTCGGGGCAGCTGGGCGTGGCGGCCGGGAGTTCGGCCAGCGCGTCGGGCTGCGGCACGACGGGCGGCCCGCTGGCGGTCGCGCCCGATCCGGTCGCGGCCGGCGCGGCGCCGGGGCGCCGGGTGGCGGCGCGGACCGCGTTCGCGGTTCCGCGGCAGGATGCCGAGCACCCGAGCGTCTCGCCCGACTGAGGGGCGACTCCGCGCCGCCGGTGCGCTCGGCGGGCGAGGCGCCCGGAGCCCTGCCCCGGGTCAGCCGGATCCACCGGATGCGCAGGTGATTCACCAAGTTCACTGAATCCGCCCGTCAGGGCGGGAGTGCTGGGCGCATGCCTGAACAGGCGGACCGACCGCCGGCGCCCCGAGAGTGCAGAACGTTCCGTTGTACGCAGTTACCAGCGTTCCACACTGAAAGGTCTCACATTTCTCATGAAGACGTGGGCTCGTAAGTCCCTGAAGGTCGGCGTCCTGTCCGCCGGCATCCTGCTCGCCGCCGGCAACGCCGCGCAGGCGGACTGGAACACCTCCGACAACGACGGTGCGGTGACCGGCAACCAGCTGCTGGCCGGCATCGACGCCCCGATCAACATCAGCGGCAACGCGGTGGGCGTGCTCGGCGACGCCGCGGCGGTCTCCTCCACCGGCGGCAACCGCGCCGGCGCGCAGGAGGCCGGCGAGCTGACCACCGGCGACAACGGCGGCGCCGTCACCGGCAACCAGCTGCTGGTGCCGGTGCAGATCCCGGTCGACGTGTGCGGCAACGCCATCGCCGTGCTCGGCGACGCGGCGGCCTCGTGCGGGGCCGGCGGCAACGGCGGCGGCGACTACGACAAGGAGTCGGGCCGGGCCGGCAACGCGACCACCGGCAACAACGGCGGCCTGGTGACCGGCAACCAGCTCCTGGCCTCGGTGACCGCGCCGATCACCATCACCGGCAACGCGGTGGCGGTCGGCGGCGACGCGGCGGCCGTGGCCAAGGGCAACGGCGGCGGCAACGGCGGCGGCGCGAACGAGGCCGGCTCGTGGACCACCGGCGACAACGACGGGCTCGGCACGGGCAACCAGGTCGGCGCCATCGTCGACGTGCCGGTCAACGTCTGCGGCAACGCCGTCGCGGTGCTCGGCGACGCGGCCGCCTCGTGCGGCGGCGACAAGGGCAACGGCGGCGGCGAGGACGGGTACGGCGAGGGTGGCCGCAACCGTGCCGAGTCCCTGCCGGTCGGCACCGGGGCGACCGCCCTGCCGCAGCTGACCAACGTGCTGCCGCAGGCCGGCGACCTGCTGACCGGGACGCGCCAGGCGGTCAGCCGCGACGCCGGCTCCGGCTGGAACACCGGGGACAACGACGGTGCCCTGACCGGCAACCAGGTGCTGCTCGACGTGAAGCTGCCGCTGACCATCGCGAAGAACGCGGTGGCCGTGGCCGGCGACGCGGCGGCGCTGCAGGGCTGACCGCACCGCGCCCGGACGACCGACCGGGCCCAGCCCCACCAGACGGGGGCCAGCGCGTAGCGCTGGCCCCCGTCTCATTCCGTGGACGGCCCGCCATGCGCTACCCTAACGATCGTTCAGTAGACGGCGACGGGTCGGTGCCGGCGGCGGCCGGACCCGCGGGGCGGAAGGGCCGGGCAGTGACGCTCGACAGGGAGGCGCTGGAGCAGCTCCGCAAGCGGGCGCGCGCCGGCGGTGCGGAGAAGTACCATGCGGCGAACGCGGCGCGCGGCAAGCTGTTCGCCCGCGAACGGGTCGCGCGGCTGGTCGACGAGGGCTCGTTCGTCGAGGACGGGCTCTACGCCAACGCGCTGGCCGACGGGCTTCCGGCCGACGGAGTGGTGACCGGCGCGGCCACCGTCGGCGGGCGGCCGGTGTGCCTGATGGCCAACGACTCCACGGTCAAGGCCGGCTCCTGGGGCGCGCGTACCGTGGAGAAGATCATTCGGATCATCGAGCGGGCGTATGGCACCGGCGTGCCCATGATCTACCTGGTCGACTCGGCGGGGGCGCGGATCACCGACCAGGTCGACCTGTTCCCCGGCCGCCGCGGCGCCGGCAAGATCTTCTGGAACCAGGTGCGCGCCTCCGGGTCCATCCCGCAGGTCTGCGCGCTGTTCGGCCCGTCGGCCGCGGGCGGCGCGTACATCCCGGCGTTCTGCGACGTGGTGGCGATGGTCGAGGGCAACGCGTCGATGTACCTCGGCTCCGACCGCATGGTCGAGATGGTGACCGGCGAGAAGACCACGCTGGAGGAGATGGGCGGCGCCCGGGTGCACTGCGCCGAGAGCGGGGTCGGGCACTTCCTGTGCAAGAGCGAGGCGGACGCGCTGGACGTGGTCCGCCGCTACCTGTCGTACCTGCCCGACAACTGGACCCAGCCGCCGCCGGCCGCCGCCGCGGCCGCCGCGCCGACGGTCGACCTGGCGGCGCTGGTGCCGGCCAGCGAGCGGCAGGCGTTCGACATGCGCCGCTACGTCAGGGGGCTGCTGGACGACGGCTCGTTCCTGGAGATCCAGGCGCTGTGGGCCAGGGAGCTCACGGTCGGCTTCGGCCGCCTGAACGGCGAGGTGGTCGGCGTCGTGGGCAACAACTCGATGTTCAAGGGCGGGGTGCTGTTCGTCGACTCGGCCGACAAGGCCACCCGCTTCGTGCAGCTGTGCGACGCGTTCAATGTGCCGCTGCTGTTCCTCTCCGACGTGCCGGGATTCATGGTGGGCACCGCGGTGGAGCGGCAGGGCATCATCCGGCACGGAGCCAAGATGATCAGTGCGATCTCGGAGGCCACCGTGCCCAAGATCTGCGTGGTGGTCCGCAAGGCGTACGGGGCGGGCCTGTACGCCATGGCCGGTCCGGGTTTCGAGCCCGACGCCACGCTGGCGCTGCCCACCGCGAAGATCGCGGTGATGGGCGCCGAGGCGGCGGTCAACGCCGTGTACGCCAACAAGATCGCGGCGATCGCCGACGAGGCGGAGCGGGCCGCCTTCGTCGCCGCCCGCCGCGCCGAGTACGAGGCCGACATCGACGTGGTCCGCCTGGCCAGCGAGCTGGTCGTGGACGCCATCGTGGAGCCGGAGCGGCTGCGGGAGGAGCTGATCCGCAGGTTCGCCGCGGCCCGCGGCAAGGACCGGCACTTCTCCCGCCGCCGGCACGGGGTCACCCCCGTCTAGCCCCCGGCCGCACGGCGCCGGGCCGTCGGCCGTGCCCGCCGGCAGCCCGGCCCGGACGTGGCCGACAACCGATCCCGCCCGAGCTCATCCTAAGGAGACAGTCCGATGCCTGACTTCCGGCTCAGCGAGGAGCACGAGGCCCTGCGGTCCAGCGTGCGGGAGTTCGCGACCGAGGTGGTCGCGCCGGCCATCGCCGAGCACTACGAGGCGCACACCTTCCCGTACGAGATCGTGCGACAGATGGGCAAGATGGGCCTGTTCGGCCTGCCGTTCCCCGAGGAGGTCGGCGGCATGGGGGGCGACTACTTCGCCCTCTGCCTGGCCCTGGAGGAGCTGGCCCGGGTCGACTCGTCGGTGGCCATCACGCTGGAGGCGGCGATCTCGCTGGGCGCCATGCCGATCTACCGGTTCGGCACCGCCGAGCAGCGGGCGCGGTGGCTGCCCAGGCTCGTCACCGGCGAGGCGCTGGCCGCGTTCGGGCTGACCGAGCCGGGCTTCGGCTCCGACGCCGGGGGCACGACCACCCGGGCGGTGCTGGACGAGCGGACCGACGAGTGGGTCATCAACGGCGCCAAGGCGTTCATCACCAACTCCGGCACCGACATCACCGCGCTGGTCACCATCACGGCGGTCACCGGCACCAACCCCGACGGCAGCAAGGAGATCTCCTCGATCATCGTCCCCAGCGGCACCCCGGGCCTCACCGTCGCGCCGGCGTACTCCAAGGTCGGCTGGTGCGCCTCCGACACCCACGAGCTGTCCTTCGACGACGTGCGGGTGCCGGCGGCCAACCTGCTGGGCGAGCGGGGCCGCGGCTTCGCCCAGTTCCTGCGCACCCTGGACGAGGGCCGGGTCGCGATCGCGGCGCTGTCCGTGGGCCTGGCGCAGGGCTGCGTGGACGAGTCGCTGCGCTACGCCCGACAGCGGCACGCCTTCGGTCGGCCCATCGGGGAGTTCCAGGCGATCCAGTTCAAGATCGCTGACATGGAGCTGCGCGCGCACACCGCCCGGCTGGCGTACTACGACGCCGCCGCCCGGATGCTCGCCGGCGAGGGCTTCAAGCGGCAGGCGGCGATCGCCAAGCTCTACGCCAGCGAGTGCGCCGTCGACAACGCCCGGCAGGCCGCGCAGATCCACGGCGGCTACGGGTTCATGAACGAGTTCGCGGCCGGGCGGTTCTGGCGGGACGCGAAGATCCTGGAGATCGGCGAGGGCACCTCGGAGATCCAACGGATGATCATTGCTCGGGAGCTGGGTCTCTGACCGGTACGGCCGCCGGCCCGTACGCCCGCCACTGTCGGGTGTCGACGGTCCGCCGCCGGCACTGTCGGGTATCGACGGTCCCGCCGTCCGGAGATTGACGCCGGACTGGCCACGCAGGCGGTGGTCGGTAACGTCACCGCCATGGCCGCCGATCACGGGGACGAGCGGATCACTGCCGAGTTCGGGGCGCTGCTCCGCGACCTGCGCCGCGCCGCCGGCCTGACCCAGGCCGACCTGGCCGACCTGGCCGGCATCGGGGTGCGCACGGTGCGCGACCTCGAGCGGGGCCGCGCGTCGCGGCCGCAACGGGCGACGGTGGAGCTGCTGGCCGGTGCGCTCGGGCTGGTCGGGGCCGAGCGTGCCGACTTCCACGCCGTCGCGCGCGGGCAGCCGGGGCCGCGGGCCGAGCGGCCGGCGGCCGGCGGGCCGGTGGGCATCCAGCTGCCGCCGCCCACCGCGCTGGTGGGCCGCGACCGGGACATCCTCGAGGTGGCCGACGCGCTGTCGGGCGCCGGCGGCCCGGTGAGCCTGGTGGGGCTCGCCGGCGTGGGTAAGAGCACCCTCGCCGTGGCGGTCGCCCACCACCTCGCCGGCCGCTATCCGGGCGGCGTGGCCGGCGTGCCGACCAGCGACTGCGGCGCCGAGGAGGACGTGCTGGCCTCCGTCGCCTCCGTGTTCGGGGTGGCCCGGCCCGCGGACCTGGCGACCCGGTTCGCGGACGCGCCGGGGCTCGTCCTCGTCGACGCCGTCGAGCGGGCCCCGGCGGCGGTCGCCGACGCGCTGCGCTGGCTGGCCGACGCGGTGCCGCTGCTGCGCGTGCTGGCCACGGGGCGGCACCCGGTGGGGGTGGTCGACGAGCTGGTGTGGCCGGTCGCCCCGCTGGACGTGCCGCCGGGGGACGGCGGCCTGGACCTGGCCGCGGCGGCCCGCTACCCCGCGGTGGAGCTGTTCCTGACCCGGCTGCGCGAGGTGCGCCAGACGCCGCCGGACCCGCACGAGGTCGACGCGCTGGTCCGGCTCGTGCGCCGGCTGGGCGGGCTGCCGCTCGCCCTGGAACTGGCCGCCGCCCGCGGGCGGGTGCTGGACCTGAACGAGATCCTGCACCGCTACGGCGACCGTGTCCTGGATCTCGGCCAGCCGGAGTCGCCGGCGCCCCGGCCGGCGGTACCGGTCACCCTGCGCGACGCGGTCGCCGCCAGCTACCGCCTGTTGGAGCCGGCCGAGCAGTACGCGCTGCGCCGGCTGTCGGTGTTCCGGCACCGCTGGTCGGTGGAGCTGGCCGAGGCGCTGCTGACCGACTCCGACGATCCGACCGGTGGGCCGCTCGGCGGCGACCCGGCCCCGGTGCTCGATCGCCTGGTGGAGCTGGGGCTGGTGAGCGCCCGGGGGGCCGGGCCGGCACGGTTCCGGCTGCTGGACGTGGTCCGCGACTACGCGGCCGAGCAGGCCACCCTGACCGGGGAGAGCGCGGCCGCGCGCCGGCGGCACGCCCAGGTGATGGCCGGGCTGGCCGCGCGCACCGAGCCGCTGCTGGTGGGCCCCCAGATCGCCGCGTCCGCGTTCCGCCTGGACGAGGTCGCCGGCGACCTGTGGGCGGCGCTGGCCCACGCGGCGAACGACGATCCGCCGACCGCGCTGTTCCTGGCGTCCAAGCTGCCCCGGTGGTGGCGGTTCCGGGGGCGCGACGTGCCGGGCCGGCAGTGGCTGCGCCGGCTGCTGGACGATCCGCGAACCGCGGACGTGGATCCGGCGGTCCGGGCGTGGGCCCGCGTCGGGGTGGCCCAGCTGGCCCTGGAGCACGGCGCGGCGCAGCAGGAGCTGCCGACCACCCTGGCGGCGCTGGACGACTTCCAGCGGCTCGGGGACGTCACCGGCGAGCTGGCGGCCCGCAGCGTGCTGTGCGCCCTCTACATGTCGGTGGGCGGCCACGACGACGCCCGGCGCCACGGCGAGGCGGCGCTCGCCCTGGCCAACCGGACGGGTCGGGTGCGCGATGTGATCGTCGCCCAGAACAACCTCACCTGGCACGAGATCCGGGCGGGCAACCTGACGGCTGCGCGGCGTCGGCTGGCGACCGTGGACCGGCTCGCCGCGCAGCTCGGCGACGAGCGGCTGCGGGTCCTGGCCGGCGCGAACCTCGCCGAGGTGGCCCGGCTCCAGGGCCGGTACGCCGAGGCCGAGATGCTCGGCCGTCGGGCCGTCGCCCGGCTGGAGGAGCTGGGCGACCCCGGCCATCGCCGACGGGTGCTCGGCACCGTGGGCCTGGCACTCGCCCAGGACGGCCGGCTGGCCGAGGCGGCCGGCGTGCTGGCCGAGCTGCGCAGTGTGGAGAACGCGCCGGAGGGCGACGGCGAGCGGGGCCGGGCGGCGCAGGACGGGCCGGTGGCCGCGATCGAGGCCACCCTGGCGCTGGGCCGGGGCGACCGGGACCTGGCCGCCGAGTGGTTCACCGTCGCGGCGCGGGCCTTCGCGGGGGGCCACGACCTGCGGGACGTGGCCGAGGCGCTGGTCGGGGCGACGGCCACCACCGACGACCCGGAGATCCGCGGGGAGCTGCTCGGCTGGCTGCGGGTGGTGTGCCGGGAGGGCGGCATCCGGCTGCTGCCCCGGGAGCTGGAGCTGTTGCAGGCGAGCGGCGGGTGCCCCGACGTGCCGCGGCGGCGGGCGGCGGCGGACGACCGGGCCGCCCCGGACCCGGCGGACTGACCGACGGCTTCCGGTGTGGACGACCGGCGTCGGCCGGCTCCCCCGTCAGGACCGGCGCCGGCCGTCCACACCTCCCCCGTTCGGCGCGAGCGAGCCTCCCCCTGGAGCGCACCGCTCCGCACTCGCGCCGCCCCGCACCCGCACTGCGCTCACCGGCACCGTGCGCTGGTCACCGGGTGCCCGCTGGCGTTGTGCGCCGACTCGCACCGTGCCGTGCTCTGCGTGCGTACGCTAGCGCCGGCCCCGCAGACTCTGTCCGTAAAGGGCGGTTTCTCGCGGGGCGGCTGAGATTTCTGCCGGCAGTTCTGCCGGTCACCGGGGCGGTCCTGCCGCCAGCCGCTGCTCCGCGTACGCCCGGACGTCGTCGGCGGGCACGGACCAGTCGGCCTCGATCCACCAGGTAGCGCCCGCGGCGCGCCACGCCTCGGTGACCCCGCGTGCCGCCTCGGGGTCGTCGGCCGGCGTGGTCCCCTCGACCACCACGGCGTAGTCCTCGGTGGACAGGCCGGCTGCGGCGCGGGCGCGGCGGATCCATGCGGTGCCGGCGTGCACCACATCGGGGGTCAGGGTCGCCGCCGCGGCGCCGTCCGCCGCCGCGGCGGGCAG